>NZ_JANSHF010000014.1:0-50416 GCF_047461475.1 Synechococcus sp. WC10meta | reverse complement strand
GGCAATATCTCCAGCAGGAGGGGCCACAGCTCTCCCCTGGAAGGGGGATCCAGTGGGCAAGCTTCCTGGCGGCAATTGCGGTTGGTTAAGCTGGCCCACGGAGGGCACCTGAGAAATGACCGGCCTAGGAGAAGCTGGCTGAGGAGTAGGAGCTGTCTGAGCTGGCGGGGAAGAGGGGGAGTTTTGGGCAAGAGGCTGAGGAGTAGCAGCTGCCACGCGGGGAGAAGGAGAGTTTTGAGCAGCCGGAGAAGAGGCAGGGGTTGCCGGTGGGGCACCAGGCTGAGCTCGAGTTGGCGAGGCTGGTTGATTGGGCACTACTTCTTGGCTGGGGGCTGCAGCTACAGGAGCTGGCAGGGCAGAGGGCAAGCCCTCAAACTCGAAGACCAACTGCGTTGGGCTACGCTGGGCCAGCAAGCCTTGGGGAGCTGCCGCAACGCCGGCAATTTCTACCCGCACGCTGTCACTACCTATTTGCTTGGCTTCGATGAAGCGCACTCCCGGCAGGGGAGAATCCTGACGATAGCGGCCTTGACCTCTATCCAGTTGGGCATTGGCGATATCCCCAATCCAAGACCGGCCCTGTTGGGTAAAGAACACCTGCGGACGGGCGCCCCCCGTGGTTTGGATCTCCAGTCTCATGCGGTTGCCGTGGGGCACTAGCCGAATATCGGTGATACGGCTGAGGCTTTGCGGATGGGTGGAGGTCAATTGTTGGGCAGCAGCCTCATCAGGCCGGCTTTCTACGGCCAACAGGGGCAGAGAAAGGATCAAGCTCAATGCCCACCCCCAAGCAACTCGACGGCTCATTATCCTCACACCTCACTCCCTTGTCCAAGCATGTTCCTGCCTGACCCTCAGCACAGGTCTAGGCCGTGCTTCCCTAATCAAAGCCGAAATTTCGGCTTTTGCCACTACCTGTAGAGGCTTTTTTCTCCAATCTTCCCTACAGTCACACTAGATAGATGTCCCTCACCTCTGGGTTGCCCCTTGCGACAGAGCCTGCTGTCAGCCACCAGAGCCTAAGCAGGGTTCAGGCTGACCTATTGACCGGGTGCTGGCTGCTCTGGTTCAGATTGAGTAGGGGCGGGCTGTCCTGGTGCAGGGGAGGGTTGTCCTTCGGGCGCAGGGGCAGTACCCAAGGGAATGTCTTTGTTGTAGTAATAGGCGGTCAAGTCGAAGGCGACGTTCAGCTCCCCCCTCCCTTGAACGGGATTGAGGGAGAGGTTGCCCACGCGGAACAGAGCCCGAAAACGCTCGATGTCTCTCATGAGGTTGATAATGTCGGCGTAGGGACCCTGCACTGTGACGCGCGTGGTCTGCACCTGGATGGCTGGAGCAATGATTGCGGGCACTTCGGGGTTGTCCGAAGAAGCTGGCGTTAAAGGAGAAGGGCTGAAACTGAGCAACTGACTGTTAGGTTGCCCCTGCACCAGGCGGTTGAGATCGATCAGCTGAGTGTCGGCATTCTCAGGAGTAGCAAACAAAGCGCTGAGCTGTTGCTGCTGCCCGCGAGCCCTCTCGATCTGGTTGGGCAGATCCTGCAGGCTGGCAACCCGGCCCTGTACCTCCTGCAACTGGCTGGTTTTTTGGGCCACCTCTCTTTCCAAGGCTTGCACTTCTTCGATCAGGGGACGAAGTTGGGTGAAGGCCAGAAAGCCCGCCATGCCCACACCCAAGATTCCAATCAGAAGTCCAATGCGAATGGGAGTTAGCTCGACACCCAGCAGTACCGGCGGCCCTGCTGGAGGTGCCATCAGTTGTTCATCGTGAAAACTTTCCAGCGAGCCAGTCATCAGTTCGCCTCCGCTTGACGCAAGGTACGGATCTTTTCAACTAGGCCTATTGCTCCCCGCTGTTCCAGCTCACGGGTAAACTCTGGGTCGGGATCCCCGATAGTCCGAACAGTAACTGTTATGCTGTAAGCAACGCTGGCTTCAGTTTCAGGTGTGCCCTCCGCTCGAGAGGCACTGTTGAGAACGGCGCTGGTTACGAAGTTGGAATCCAGCAAGGTGAGCAAAAAGTCGTTCACCAAGGGAAAATCCAGCGCCTCTCCTTGTATGTTTACGGTGTCCCCAGAAGCGCTGATGTTGGTTATCCACACCCCTTGGCCAGGGATCCGGCGCCGCACTTCCTCCAAAATGGCTGACCAGGGCTGGATGGATCCCAGGAAAGAGCGGAAGCCCTCCGTCTGGGCGCGAATGGTTTGTAATTCTTGGCTGAGGCCCTGGAGTCGGGTTAACTCGGCATTGGCTGTGCTGAGTTCCCCTTCGAGGCGGGTTCGCTCTGCCCTTAGGGCATCTCTCTGGCGCAAGAAGTGGGCCTGGAAATACAAAAAACCCCCCATGGCCACAGCAGCCGCAGCAAACCCCAGGCCAAGGGCCAGGGCCCAGCTCCCCACTCCTGCGGCAGTGGGTGGGGCAGCTATTGCCTCTGCCCCTGTCTGGACCGAGGCGGGAACTTCTGGTCTTTCTTTAAGAAAGTTGATCTCTGGGGTGTACATCTGTCGCCTCGCTTAGGTATTGCAGGTCATCCCTTGCCGGCTTCCCGCATGGCCAGACCCAAAGCTACTCCCATCGCCGGGCGCTCCTCTAGAGGCACCTCGATGGCATCCGGCACAAGGATGTTGCCAAAAGGATCCGCCAGCTCTACAGCCATGCCCAACGACTGAGATAGGAAAGCATCCACCTGGCCGATACTGGCCCCGGAGCCGGCCAGAAAGACCTTCACCACCGGGAAGTTGCTTTCCGTGCTCGTGAAGAAGTCAATGGAGCGCTTCAGCTCATCGGCCAAGTCGGTAACAACACGCGCCACTGCGGCCACGCCTGGGTTGCTGGAAACCGCCTGCCCACCGCCAAGCAAAACCTCGTTGGGGTTGAGCAGGGGTAACCTCAGAGTTCGCAACAGCTCGCCAGTGCGACTGAAGGGCAAACTGAGAGCCTGGGTCAGCACCTGCCGCATGTGGACGGTGCCGATGTTAACCGTGCGGGTAAATTGGGGGATGCCGTTGACCAAGATGCTGATCTCGCTGCTGTCGTAGCCGATGGAGCTGAGCAACACTGCCTCTTGAGGGCTGTACTGGAGGAGCTGGTCGCGGATGGTGCGAATGAGGGAGAAGCTGGCCAGCTCCACACAGCGCGCTTTCAAGTTGGCTGCTTGCAGCACCGCCAGGTAGTTGTCCACCACCTCCTTGGGGATTGCCACCAGCAGCACCTCGATGCGCTCAATGCCATCCTGGGAAAGGTCAAGGCCCAGGGGTTGGTAGTCCACATCCGCCTGATCCCGCGGGTAGGGGATGTAGAGTTCCGCCTCCTGCTCCAAAACCACCCGCCGCAGTTCATCGGCAGGCAGATCAGCCGGTAGGCGAAGGAGGCGAACAATGGCCTCCCGCGCCGGCACCGCGGTTGCCACCGGCAAGTTGGTGGGCACCTTGTACTCGCTGAGCAAGTTAGCCAAGCTCAGGCCAACGGTGTTGGGATCGAGGATGCGCCCCTCGGCCATCGCCCCCTCGGGCATTGCCACGCTGTGGTAGTGAGCCAGCCGATAGCGGCCACTACCCTGCTTTTTGAGTTGGGCAACGGCGATGCGCTCGGGGTTAATCTCCACCCCAAGCATGGTTTGGGCTTTGAAACCGCCGAAGAAGCCGAACACGCTGGGAAACCCCACCCTCTGCGCCACTGCTAGACGCATACTACCCAATCTGTTGGGGGGTTACCACCACTCGTAGTTGACTGCTGGCAAAGATTTGTGATAGCAGACCCTCCCTTCAACCCCTTCTAAGCAGGCGAGGCCTGCCCGTGACTACACCTGAGGTGGGAAAGGCAGAACTTGCGGCTAGAATCGTAGTCTGTAATTGCCCCTTTTGGGAATGAGAACTTGTGAATTTGACCTAGCCATCCCGGCGCCGGCCCGCCTGTACCGGGGCAGGGGCATTCTGGGGACTGTACCTCTGACGGTTCTGGGATCCCGGGTGCTGGTCATTGGGGGGGAGCGATCCCTGGCCGTGGCAGAGCTGCCCCTGAAGCGCAATTTTGCTCGGGATCCCGCCGTCCAGGTTTACTGGACTACCTACGGGGTTGACTGCAGTGAGTCGGAGCTGGCTCGCCTGCAGGCACTGGCCACAGCAGAATCGGTAACCGGCATTTTGGGGGTAGGAGGCGGCAAGGCCCTGGACACGGCCAAGCTGGTGGCCCATCGTTTGAAGATTCCAGTGGTAACGGTGCCCACCTCTGCCGCCACCTGTGCCGCCTGGAGTGCCCTGTCCAACATCTACTCCGATGCAGGCGCCTTTCAGCGGGATGTGGCCTTGGATCAAGCTCCCGATGCCCTGATCCTGGACTACGAGCTCATTCTGCAAGCCCCAGCGCGCACGCTAGTGGCTGGGATCGGAGATGCCTTGGCCAAGTGGTACGAGTCTTCTGTAAGCAGTGGCAACTCGGAAGATGCCTTGGTGATTGCTGCTGTGCAACAAGCCCGTGTCCTGCGGGATCTGCTGTTCCAGCAATCCTTGGCGGCCTTGAGGGAGCCGGGCGGAACTGCTTGGAAGCAAGTGGTGGATGCCTGCATTTGCCTAGCGGGGATCGTCGGCGGCTTGGGAGGGGCCAAGTGTCGCACCGTGGCCGCCCACGCTGTCCACAATGGCCTTACTCATCTGAGGGGGCACCGGGCCACCCTGCACGGGGAGAAAGTGGCTTTTGGCATCTTGGCCCAGCTCCGCCTGGAGGAGATCTTGCAGGGAAGCCAGTTGGCGCTGGCGGCCCGCACTCAGTTGCTGGAGTTCTACCGCCAGGTGGGACTTCCCCTGAACTTGCAGGATCTACAGCTAGATCACCTGGGATCCGCCGAGCTGCTGCACGCTGCCCAAGTGGCCTGCCAGCCGGGATCGGATATCCACCACCTACCCTTCCCTGTTAGCCCCGAAGCCCTGCTGGTGGCCCTCACCACCACTGACGTGACCAGCTCCAGCCCCGTCCTGCCACGGGTGTAAGTCATTGTCCTTGGCAGGCTCCCCTGCTACGAACTTGGCGGGCCTCGCCGTATGCCGCGGAGGTGGCGCCTGCCAAGATCAAGGTTCCGCCTACCCAAGTCCACCCATCCGGGATCTCGGCAAACACCCAGAACCCGAGCAGGCTAGCCCAGAGGAGGCGGGAGAAATCCAAAGGCAGGAGCATCGTTACGTCGGCTAGCTTGTAGGCTTGGGCAAGGGCCACCTGGCCAAGGCTGCCCAACAGCCCCATTGCCACCATCCACAGCCACTGCTCCGGCGAAGGCCAGGTCCAAACCCAAACGGCAGCCAAGAAGGAAAGGGGAGTCTGCAACAGGCCCATGTAGGCAGTGATCGTGAGGCTGGACTCGGTGCGGGCGAGGATCTTAAGCACGATGATCACCCAGGCAAAGAGCGCCGCCGCCGCTAAGGCTAGCCCTGTGCCCAAAGAGAATTCGCGAAAGCCCGGCCTCAGCATCACCAAAGTCCCGACAACTCCTAAGCCCAAACCCAGCCAGCGCGAGGGGCGCATCTGTTCTCCCAGCACCCAAACCGCCATCATGCCAGCAAACAAAAGCTGGACAAAGCTCAGGGCCGTGGCCTCTGCCAAAGGCAACAGGCTGGCCGCCCAGAAGGAAAGCAGCATTCCCAGGGTGCTAATTGCCGAGCGCAGGAGGTAAAAGCTCATCTTGGCGGTGTGCAGAGAGTGGATCCCTGCTCGCAGAAGCAGCGGTACCAGGGCAAGAAACCCGAAGAGGTTGCGCAGAAACACAATCTCAAAAGGGTGCAGGGCGGGAGTGTTGAGCCGGATGATTACCCCCAAGCAGGCAAAGCAAAAGGTGGCTAGCAGCTTTAGGGCAACTCCTTGCCAAGCCCTCTTGTTTCTTTGCTCAGCAAGGCGGCTCCCTTGATGGCTGTATCTCCTCCTTGGAGTCACAGCTCACACCCAAATGGTTTAGGGACAGAGTTTTCGGCATCAAACTCTCAGCTCAGCCAGACTTTCGGGGATCCAGCCTGCCCACCTGGGCACTCCCTGCTGTCCACCGGACTGCTCCAGACGGCAGGGCAAAACGGGATCCCTAGCTTTTCTTGAGAATCTCCTTGAGGTAGCCGATGACCGTTTCCGGCTTGAGGTGAACCATGCAGGGGTGGCCTTCCACGAGGCAGGCTTCGTTTTTGAACTTGTTTTCTGCGCAGACCCGACATTTATAGGGAGTCTGGGTAACGTAAACATGGGGCAAGCGAGGTGCCCACAGTCGCACGGGGCTAGCTCCATCGCCGTCGGCATCGTTGCCAAATAGAGCAATGGTGGGACAGCCTACAGCTGCCGCGATGTGCATTGGCCCCGCATCCACGGAGATACAGACCCGCGCCCGCTTCAGGGCCCCCGCCAGCTCGAGGAGGGTGGTTTTGCCCCGCAAGTCAATCATCTCCGTTTCAGCCAGCAGTTGCTCCTCGCCGTCGCCGTGGTAGAGGGATCGCTGTAGCTCGGGGGCGCTACCTACTAGCCCCACCCGCAAGCCCTGGCCCTGGCACCACTGGATTACCTGGCGCCAGTATTCAAGCGGCCACATCTTGGCGCGGCGGGTGGTGGTGATGTGCACGAGGACCTCCGGCACCGGAAAATCGGGATCCCGGCTGGGGAGCTCTAGGCGGAAGAAATCCGTCTCTACGTAGGCCAGGCGGCAGAAGATCTCGGCAATGTAGTTGCTGGTGAGGATATCTCTATAGCGCTGCAAAAACTCCGGGCTGTTCCAGTCGTCGTCCTGGAGCATGCGCTGCACCGGGTCGGAGCCGGGATCCAACTTGCGGCGAAAATCCAAGGTCAGGCCAGCCCCGGCAATGTACTGGGGTCGCAGAGCCGTTACCGCCACCAGGTTGAGCTCGCTAAACTCGTCGCAATTGATGGCCAGATCGTAGGGACCAGCTTGAGCCACGCGATCCCGCACAGCGGCCGCTAGGGCCTCGAGGTAATCGGGGCGGCGGCTGTAGAGGGGGAAACTGAAGTCGATGTAGGGGCAGTGGAGCTCAAAGTCGCGGGTAATTTCGCTGCCAAAAAAATCCAGCACACAGCCGGGGTATTTTTCCTTGAGGCCACGCAAGAGGGGGACGGTGACCACAAAGTTACCCACCTTGCTGGAAGAAAATACCGCTAGATGTGGCCGTTCCCGCAGAGGTTGGTTGGCAAACCGTTGCATAGGGCTATGCCGTTTGGGTCGGTGGTGCAGAGCACTCTCGCTAGGCTAGCATCCCCAGGCCAGCCTTCCAGCCAAGTCCTTGGGGAGGGGCTATACCTAGGGCAAGCTGGCTTGGCTGCCATCCCAGATGACCACCACAGCAAAGCGATCCAGAAAGCCATCGGCGGCGTTCATCTGGCGCAGATTGAAGGCATCTTCGGCAGAGATCACCAGGTCATAGCCCAAGGTGCGCAGGGCGCGGATGCGGTGGGGCCGCTCCCCAATGCGGTTGACTAGCGAGCGGGCCTGCTCTTCCGAGGTGGCGTAGGCGGCTGTGCCCTCGCTGCCCACAAAGGCGGCGTTGAGATCCTGGCCAAGGTTGATGGGCGGGTAAACAGGGTTGCCATCGGGATCCAAAAGGCGCATCGACTGGCTGGGCAGAAAGTCCAGGCCGCGGGCATCGACCAGCAGCCCTGTTACCTGGGGCTGGGGCCGCTGGGATCCCGCCTCCAGGCCAGTTCCACCCCCTGGCCCTTGGCCTGTGCCCACCCCTGAGCCAGGACTGGAGCCGCGCACCCCGCTCTGGCCGCTGCCAGGCCCGATTACTCCCCCTTGCCCAGACCCCAAGCCACCGCCGCCGGCGCTCATGTCCAACTGGCGCAACAAGTCCAAATTGAAAATCGGCCCTTCTGACCCTGCGTTCTCGTCAGGAAATAGCTGGTCGGGAGTGACCGAACGCCAGGGCGCTTCTTGTTTCTCAAGGGTTGGGGTAGGGGATCCCCCCTGCAGGCGGTGGAGGGGAGGAAACAGCGTCTGCGCCTCGACCGCTTCCCCCGGCAAGACAAGTCCCCCTGCCAGGAGTCCCAGGGCTGCCGCCTTGATCCGGATCCCTGCACCTTGAGTTCTCATGCCCACACCTCTTGGCCTGAAAATCCGCAGCCGCTCGTTCCCCCATGCTATCCAGGCGGGGGTGGTTCGGCAGGGGATCGCGCGCAATCCTCCTTTCTTTTTGATCCCCAGCGATCCCCAAGCTCTTGACCAATAGGAAGAAATACGTGAACATAGGGTCATCATTACTGATCCCCGCTGATCCCAACCTGTAGTCATCAGCGGTTGGAAGACGCAAAGCCGGCGGTCACCCCAGTAGGCCAGGGGTTGCGCTTAGCCGCAAGCTGGGATCAGCCTTATCGGTTAGCCAGTTGAGTGTGCGCACAAGCCCGATTTGTTGAGGAGAGGAGGCCCCGACCATGCCACCAGAGCGGATCCCCTTAGAAGAAATGACCATCCGGCAGTTGCGGGAAGAAGCGGCCCGCTATCAGATCCCCAAGTACAGCCGCATGACCAAAGACCAGCTTATCGAGGCCATTCGGGAGGCTCAAGTCAAGGCTGGCCGTCCTATGGATGCGATGCCGGAGCCCAGCGGGCAAGAATCGGTTACCCAAACGAAGTTTGTGGGTCCGGAGGTTGCCAGCAAGCCGGATCTGGCCGATGTGGATAAAGGGCTGGGGGATCTGCCAGGTGGCTATGGCGAAAGCCGCATTGTTCTGCTGCCGCGGGATCCCCAGTGGGCCTACGCCTATTGGGATGTGCCCAACGAGGCCAAAGAGAGCAAGCGCCGCGAGGGAGGTCAGCAGTTGGCGCTGCGCCTCTATGACGTAACGGATATCGATTTCGACCGCCAGCCGGCCCACAGCATGCAGGAGTACCCCTGCGACGAGTTGGCGCGGGAATGGTACCTGCCGATCCCGGTGAGCGATCGCTCCTACCTGGTGGAGATTGGCTACCGGACGGCGGATGGTCGCTGGCTCGTGTTGGCCCGCTCGGCGGCGGTGATGGTGCCGCCAGTCTTCCCTTCTGACTGGTTTGAAGAGCACTTCCTGACAGTGCCCTTTGACATGCCCCTCCAGGGCCGCACCCTCTACCAGCTCACCGAGCCCTACAAGCGCAGCGCTACCGGCATGGGCGTGGTGGCCTACAAAGGCGACGAGCCGCAGCGGGAGAGGACAGCGGATCCCTTCCTGGACATGGTGGGGGCTTTCGAGGCGATGCGAGTAGCGGGATCCCTGTTTGGCAGCCGCCAACTGGTGCCAGAGCAGGCCATCAGCTCGTTCATCGTTCCGTCCGGGGTGGGCATGATGGGCATGGCAGAAGTGCCTGCTGCTCCTTGGATGGCCTCTGGCTCGGGGCTGGGGCTGTTCTCGGGCGCTTCCGAAGTGCTACCGCGGCGCTCCCGTAAGTTCTGGCTGGTGGCCGATGCCGAACTCATCGTCTATGGAGCCACGGAGCCCGATGCCACCGTCACCATCGGGGGGCGCAAGATCCAGCTCAACCCTGATGGCACTTTCCGCTTCCACATGGCTTTCCCCGACGGCAACATCGATTTTCCCATCTTTGCTGTAGCTGCCGACGGCGAGCAAACCCGCGAGATCCACATGACCTTCGATCGCCGCACCCTCTCTCGCCGCACCAACACCAAAGAGGAGGCCCTTGAGGAACTGCTGCCCTAGAGGTTCTGCTCTTGCCCTTCCCCCTGGTTGCCAGGGGGATTTTTTTGGTCGGTAACCGAGGACTTGCCGACCCTGGAAGAAGCAGGCTAGAGTAGAAAAACGACGCGGGGTAGAGCAGCCTGGTAGCTCGTCGGGCTCATAACCCGAAGGTCACTGGTTCAAATCCAGTCCCCGCTATAACATCTGCAAACAGGAGGAGAGCTTCTTTACGTTGTCTTGGGCCGAAGCCAGGAAGACGGCGCATGGATTCGCGGGAAATCGAGGCGTTGATACAGGCTGCCCTACCCGGCGCCAAAGTGCATGTAGAAGATACAGTGGGCGATGGCAACCATTTTCAGGCTGTTGTTGTAGCTGAGCAGTTCCAGGGCCTGTCCCTCATCCAACAGCACCGGCTGGTGAACGAGGCCTTGAAGCCCTACCTTCAGGATGGCCGTCTCCACGCCCTAGCTCTCCGTACCTTTACTCCTAGCCAGTGGGAGGAGCTTCAGGGAGCGGATCCCGGTTCAGCTCTTCAATCATCCCCATTCCCTCCTTCTTGAGCTACTAGCCAAAGCTGATACGGAGCAGAGAAAAGTCATCTTCAAGAGCCGCCCTGCCGCGGAAAGATTGGATGTGTTGCAGAACGTGATCGACGCCAATGCAGGCATGGGCGCCTAGGAACGACTTCCAGTTCTCTATCCCCCAGATCCCTCCTTCCGAGCTGGACACTTCGTAAACCCCGTCGCTGAACACGTAGAGACAACTGTTCGCCGGGATCCGCACTTCGTCCCTGGCAAAGTCCTGCTCGGGCCAAACGCCAATGGGCAAATTGGGTGTCTTCAGCTCTAGGGGGATGGGATCCGATTGAGCAACCAACAGAGCGGGGGGGTGGCCAGCACTGGCAAAAGAAAGCAAGCGAGATCCCGGCTGGTAAACCCCATACCAGAGGGTGAAGTACATGTCATGGTGGGATCCCATTGGGAAGGACTGGTTGAGGGCGCGCAACACAGCATCTGGCTGACGCAGGTCGGTGTCGGGCAGGCTCTGGGAGCGCAGCTGGTTCACCACCGACACGGACAAGAGGGCGGGTCCCACCCCGTGCCCTGAGACATCCAGAAGGTAAATAGCTAGGTGATCCTCGTCCAGCCACTGGTAGTTAAACGAATCGCCCCCCAGCTCCTGGGAGGGCAAAAAGCACCACTCAATCGCTATCTGGTGAAGGGGGAAGTGGGCCGGTTTGGGCAAAAGCGAGCGCACATAGCTAGCTGCTTCGGCCAACTCCGCCCGCAGTCGAGCAGTTTGCTGCTGCAGGTCATAGCTGAGCTGGTGCAAGCGTAGCCCAGCCCGCACCCGCGCCCGCAATTCATTGGGATCGATTGGCTTGCTGAGGAACTCGTCTGCTCCAGCATCTAGGCCCTGGATGCGGTCTTCGACTTCGGTGCGAGCGGTAAGCAAAATGAAGAAGGTGGTGGAAAACTTGGGATCAGCCTTGATGCGCCGGCAGACTTCCAGCCCATCCATATCAGGCATCATCCAGTCGCAGATAATCAGCCCTGGGACTAGGAGATGGGCCTTCTCCAGCCCTTCCGAGCCATTGCTGGCTATCTCGACGGTGTAGCCTTGCCGCTCTAGGGATCGCTTCAACAGCAAGCAAATGGTGGGATCGTCGTCAACAATCAGAATAGTCGTCATCCCTGCCCTCCTATCCCCGAGGCTGAAACCGCGTTCAGGCGCTCTGCCAGAACGCCCCTCTCCTCACTCGCTTTATCTGGTCGCTAACCCGCAAGGAGGGAGTTGCCGCCAGTTAGCCCGCTAGCAGTAGTAGAGGTTGCTTCCGCAATCCCCTCTATCCCTCTCTGACGCTCCCAAACCGTAATTGCCCGCTACCCAGAAACTAACTTTCTCAGGATACTGAAGAATGGGGCTAAAGACCTTCCAGGATGCCCTTTCCCTTTGCCGCCAGGGAGAGTCGCCAAGTCCCTTGGGAGATGCAGATCACACCTACCTGGGAATACTTTCTTCTATAGTCTACCTGCAGATTCGAGAGCGTCTAACAGTCCCTTCTCCCTCGCGTTGGGGTGGTGTCCCATGAGTGCATCTCCACGATGGCCATCTTCTTCTCCACTTGAGGATGGACGCACCGCCCCGCCGCCCATGCCAACTGGAGCCCTCGAGGGGGAGATTCGTCTGGAAGACCTGGACGAGAAGCAATGGCTGGCCAGCTTATCGTCGGTGGTGCTTAACCCTGCAGCTTGGAGCTGCTTCAGCCTTAGCGAAACCAGCCGCCTGCTGCGACCTTTGCAAATTTCCCCTGATCTAACAGGAACTCTCATCCTCTCTCCCAACGCCACCGCCGAGATTGTGTACAAGTTTCTTACGCGCGACGGTCGGATTGGAACCATGAAGGGGCTGATCTCGATCGAGTCCTTTCGCAGCGAGCGGCTGTACTCCGTTTACGAGCAACTGCGTATTGAAAAAGTCATACCGGTTTTTAGCGAGTCGGTCGTCGTGCAAATCGTGGATCAGCTAAGGCCGATTTTTGCCCGCGACTTGGACGAACTGCTCTGGCAAGAAAGCTTTTACTTCACCCCCCAAGATCTGCGCCAGCCGGAGTTTTTGCTGCGCGGCCTGCGGCCGGAGGCGATCCCACGCCGCTTTCGGCCCCACCTGCAAAGGGTGTACTCCCACATCATGGGGGTGTGTCGCAGCCTGCCCAACATCGCTTTTCAACTGTGTCTGCGGGCCTACTTGGAGTACAACGACGTCAAAAACCACCATCTCCTCGCCCTGCTGCTTAGCAAGTATTTCTATACGCTCTACCGCATCGGTGGGCTGGACGGCTGGGAAAGTCGGGATCCGGTGGAGGTGGGATCCCTGTGCTCTTCCAATCGACGAGCTCGGCTGCGGGCTCTTTCTCACTTGCTGACTCTGGACAACGACAGCGACGAACCGCTGGCAAGCCTCGGGAGTCCAGGGCCGGGCGGCAGTTATTTCAGCGGAGAGTGGGAGCCTGCTGCTAGCGAGGTGCCGAGTATGGAAGAGATTGAAAAGCTACGGCAAGATGTGGAGGCAGCGCGCAGCCAGGCCGCTGAGGCCCAGCAGTTGGTGGCTCAATATCAGGAAGAGAAAAAACAAGAGCTGCTCAACCGCCTCCAGGATCCAAAGAAGTTTCTCCTTTTCAGCCTCCATCAATTTTTCGACACCCTCTTGGTCTCCTTACCTGTAGAGGTGAAAAGCGAGTACGGGTCAGCTTGGGTACCGCGCACCTCCTACTTGGACGAGAAAGACCGGGACAACCTGACCGAGCATTTGCACTGGATTACCAGCGAGGCCTATTTGCTGAGCATCCCCTTTGCCGAGTCAACCATCATCGGCTATTGGCGGGTTTTGGCCGATTCGTTCTACAGCCAATGGATTTTGAATCAGTACAAGCAGTTGCAAAGCTACGGAGTGGATCTGGAGCAGCAGGGCATCCAAATCCTGGAGCGAGAACAATTTTTGCATGAAGTGCAACTGCGCTTTGCTGCCCGCCACCGCGAGATCGTGACTCAAAATGTGGAGAAGATCAGCCAAATTCTGGTGGATAGCCTGGCCAAGCGGGTGGCCCTTAACACCAGCCAGCAAAGCTTTCAGGCGATGCGAGCCAAATTGACCACCGTTTTGGATATGGAGATCTCCCGCAAAGATATGGGGGAAGTGCGGCGGCTGATCGACTACTTTACCGATGTGTTTTTGGGCAAGCAGGAGGAGTTGCGCTCGCCCTATCCGGTGGGCACGATTTTACAGGTCAAAGCGGCCATTGAAGCTCGCCCCCCCGACACTCGCAGCCGCATTGGCCTGGAAATCTTAAACCAGATCTACCGCGAGTACGTCCCTGTCCTGCAGCAGGCGAGGGATCCCACAGGCAGGCAACTGGCCTCAGAATAGGGCTACGTCTCGGGTTAGGCGATCGAGAGTCCCCATGCGCTACCGCCAGCTTGGCCACAGCCCTCTCCAGGTTTCAGAGATCTGCCTGGGCACCATGACGTTTGGTGAGCAGAATACCCAGGCCGAGGCTTGGGAGCAGCTCGACTACGCAGTGGAGCACGGGATCAACTTCATCGATACGGCGGAGATGTACCCGGTGCCAGCGCGGGCGGAGACCCAGGGAGCTACAGAACGCTACATCGGCGAGTGGCTGCGGCACCAACCCCGGGATCGCCTCATCATAGCCACCAAGATCACCGGCCCCGGTCGGCCCTGGCACTGGATCCGCGGCGGGTCTTTGTCGATCACCCGCGACAACCTCAAACAGGCAGTGGCCGGCAGCCTCAAACGCCTAAAAACCGACTACATCGACCTCTACCAAATCCACTGGCCGGATCGCTATGTGCCGCTGTTTGGGGGCGTGGCCTACGACCCTTCTCAAGAGCGGCCCACAGTTCCCATTGCTGAGCAACTGCAGGGGCTGGCGGAACTGGTGCAGGAGGGCCTAGTGCGCTACATCGGCCTGAGCAATGAAACCCCCTGGGGACTCTGCGAGTTCTGCCACGTGGCCGAGCAATTGGGCTTGCCCAAGGTGGTCTCGATTCAGAATGCCTACAGCCTCCTCAACCGCACGTTTGAAATGGGCTTGGCGGAAGTCTGCCGCCACGAGCAGGTGGGGTTGCTGGCCTACAGCCCCCTGGCCTTTGGGCTGCTGACGGGCAAGTACCTAGGGGGCGCCAAGCCGCCGGGATCCCGCTTGGTTTTGTTTGAGAGCTTTGGCCAGCGGTACCGCAAGCCCAATGTGGAAGAGGCCGTAACCGCCTATGTCCAGATTGCCCGCCGGCACGGCCTGACCCCTGCCCAGTTGGCTTTGGCCTTTGTGCGCAGCCGCTGGTTTGTGACCAGCACCATCATTGGGGCCACCAATCTCGCCCAGCTCAAGGAAAACCTCAGTTGCCTGGAGGTGGAGCTATCGCCTGAGATCCTGGTGGAGATCGAGGCGGTGCACCAGCGCTACCCCAATCCTGCCCCCTAAAACGGCTGGCAAAACCGGCAGCCGGATAGAACTTTTTGGAAGGTTTCCCTGTCTGAGTGCGCAGTTTGGCTCGTCTTCTTCAACCCTTCTGATATCAGCACCTAATGGGGTGCTTAGTACATTGCCGGGCTCAATGGACAGCAGATTATCGGCGGCTTCCCGGACGGCACCTTTCGCCCCAACGATGTCCCCAGCCGCGCCCAGGCCATCACTGTCTTGACCTGCGCTGCCACTAACGGCAAGCTCCTTGAGGATCCCGGCCAAATCGACGCTATCCTGGCTGGCTTCGAAGACGCCAACCTGGTTCCCAACTTCGCCCCTGCCCCCATCGCAACAGCGGTTCAGGAAAACTAGCGGACGTGCCCGGCCAATAGGCCTTAATAGTGCTTCTTGGCCCTTGCCACCCCTACATCTAGGGGGGTGAGGCCAGTCAGGATGCTAAGCTACTGCCAGGTGTGACTGGATGGGATCCATGAGCTCAGCGTTGCGGCCATTTTTGCTGTCGTGGCAAAGGGTTGGCTTGAGGTGGCTGTTGGGCGGAGTGCTGTGGGCTGCTGCGGCTACTGCAGTTGCTGCCCAGCAGTTTGAGTTTACTCCCCAAGCTCCTCAGCCCAGTCCCGTCCCCACCCTCCCTCTGCTCAGCGACCCACCCGGTTCCACGGCTCCGCAAGCCCTGCCGCCGGTGCCTCAGGTGCCGCAAATGCCGCTGGATCCCAGGACCCCGGTTTTGGATCCAATCCCGGTGGTGCCCGCTCAAACAGCCCCAGGTGAGCAAGCTTCTCCAGGCGAAGCCTATTCCTACCAGCGGCGGCCCGACCTCAGCCCAGGGGGAAACCGGGCCGGAGCCACGCGGGGCGAGCTGCCAGCCGGTACCCGCCTTCTCCTCACAGTCTACCGCCCCATTACCTTCCAGCCCTACCAGGCCATCAGTGCCCATCTGGAGGTCGCTGAGCCGGTGGTGGATCGCTTTGGCCAGGTGGTGATCCCGCCAGGGAGTGTGGTGTGGGGCACCTTCGAGCCGGTCTACCAAGAACTGAAGCTTTCTAGCCGGGAGGTGGAGGGCGCCAGTTCCCAAGAGCGGGTTGTCGGCAGCCGCTTTGTGGCTCATCGCCTCACCATTGGCTCTTCCACTTATCTCGTCAGAGGTCAGTCTTCTCTGCTGCCGGTTGGGCTGGATCGCAACACCGATATGGGCACCACCGTCGCGCGGGGAGCGGGCTACGGAGCAGCGGGCGGGTTGGCCTTAGGGGTGCTCACCGGGGGATGGGGTTTCTTGCCCATCTTGGCCGGCAGTCTCGTGGGCGCAGCTGCCAGCGCTACCAACATTGACCGGGTGGTGACGCTGCAGCCCAATACCCTGGTGGAGCTGGAACTCACGGACAGCCTGATCATCCAATAGCGTGGGCAGTGTTACCCCGGCTTGCTGAGGCCGGAGCAGTCAGCGGCAGGTCGGTAGAGTAGAGAAGAGCCCCTAGATTGCCCCATGGCCGTCTGGACCTACGTTGTGCCCCCCTTGGCCGGGCTGGTGATCGGCTACTTCACCAACGACATCGCCATCAAGATGCTCTTCCGGCCCTATCGCCCCTACCGGGTCTTCGGCTGGCGCATTCCCTTTACCCCCGGCCTGATCCCGCAGAATCAGCCCCGCCTGGCCAAGCAGATTGCCAAGACCATTATGGGATCCCTGCTTACGCCGGAGGAGCTGCACAACTTGGCTCGCAAGCTGCTGCAAACCGAGCGCATGCAAGCAGGGATCCGCTGGCTGCTAGGGGTGGCTTTGGATCGGCTGCAGGATCCCCAGCACCAACAGCAAACGGCGCAAGTGCTAGCTCGCATCCTGGCGGATCTGTTTAACGAGTCGCTGCCTCGCCTGGTGAAGGTGCTTGCCCGTCAGGAAACCTTTTTGGAGGGGCCAATTAACCAACTGTTCGACCAGGTGCTGCTGGAACTGCGCCTCAATGCGGAGCAGGCCCGGCAGCTTTCGGAGTGGATCCTGAACCAGGCGCTGCCCCCAAAGGTGCTGCGGCAGAACCTAGTGGACTTTCTTACCGATCGCAACATCGAAGCCTTGGATGAAGAGTTTCGCGAGCGGGCCACCGGCTCCTACTGGGTGGTAGCCAACTTGTTTGGCCTCAAAAACGCCCTGCTGCGTCTGCGCGCCTATTGCCTGGAAGATCCGGAAGGTGCAGAAGCCCTCTTGGCGGATCTGCTCAAAGACCTCAACGCTTCGCGCCGCCTGACAGAGCTCTTGCAGAACCTCTCGCTGCAAAACCTGCCCCTTTCTGCTGTGCGCCAGTTGCGCCGCACCCTGCGCGACGGGATCCAAGACTACCTGCGCTCCCAGGGAGCCGATGCCATTCGCAGCTTGGGAGAGAGGATTGACTGGGAAAAGGTAGCCAGCTTGGTGTTGGGGCGGCTGCGCAGCTCCAAGGCCGTAATGGCTTCCATCGACCAGATCAGTGCCGATCTCGCCTTGATCCTGGAGCGCTACCTGGAGCGCGACTTAGAATCTCTCATGATGCAGGTGATCCCCGTGTTGAACTTGGATCAGGTGATTGCTGACAAAGTTAACGCCACTTCCCCTGCTGAGCTGGAGCGGGCCATTCAGCAAATTGTGCGTCAGGAACTGCAGGCCATCGTCAACTTAGGAGGGCTGCTGGGATTTCTGGTTGGCTGCGTACAAGTGCTGTTTTTGCTGAGGTGAGCTGTTGGCTGCCGTTAGGATAGTGGAATGAGGTTAACAATTCTCCACACCTCCGATCTCCACGCCAACCTGCATCCCTGGAACTACTTTACCGGGAGCCCTGCAGAGCACGGCCTAGCCAAGGTAGCCACCCTGATCAAGGAGGTGCGGGCTAGCAGCCAAGACCCGGTGTTGCTCATTGATAGCGGCGACACCATTCAGGGATCCCCCTTAGGCACCTACTACGCCCAGGTGGAGCGGACCTCTCCTCACCCCATAGCCCAGGCTCTCAACGCCCTTGGCTACGATGCCTTCACGCCAGGCAATCACGACTTCAACTTTGGGCTGCAGGTGCTGCAGGATTTCGCCGCCGACCTCCGCTGTCCCACCCTCTGCGCCAATATTCTCCGCCACAACGGGGATCCCCTCTTCCAACCCTACGTCATCCGGGAAGTGGGCGGGATTCGTGTTGGCCTGTTGGGGCTGACCACTCCCCGCATCGACACCTGGGAGCGTCCCGACTACATCGCAGGGCTGCGCTTTGCCCCCCTGCTGGAAACGACCCAGCACTACCTGTCGCTGCTGCGGCCTCAGGTGGACGTGCTGGTGCTGATTTTGCACAGCGGCCCTGACCAGTTGCCCCCTCTGCGCACCCCCGAGGCCTGGCTTAGCCTGGAGCGCTCCGGCTGGGTGAGCAACAAGAGTCTGGCAGGAGAAAACGAGCTGCTGGCTTTGGCCCAGCTTGAGGGCATCGATGTCATCCTTTCCGGCCATACTCATCAGACCATTGCGGGCTTAGGGGGAGCTAAGGCCCTGGTTGTCCAGCCCGGCTACTGGGGTAGCCACCTTTCCCAAGTTTCCCTAGAGCTGGAGCGCCACGGCAGTGGCTGGCAAGTGGTTCGCAAAACCGCCCAGTTGCTGGCGGCAGAAGGGATCCCGGCCGATCCCCAATTCCTAGCCCTCACCGAGCCCTACCACCAAGCTACCTTGCGCTACATCCGCCAGCCTATTGGCTATGCCTGCTGTGCCTATCGCGGCGGGCTGGCAGCCCGTTTGGGAGCCAATCCTCTAGCGGAGCTGCTGCATCAGGCCCAACTGCAGGCGGTGCGGGAGGCCGGCCTCTCGGCGGAGCTCTCTCTGGTTAACATCTGTAGCAATGCGGGGTTGGCGGCAGGCCCCATCTTCCTGCAAGACGCCTACAGCCTCACCGTCTACGACAACACCCTCTGCCTTCTGGAGATCACCGGCGACATTCTGCGGCGCGCTCTCGAGCAGACGGCTGGGTATTTTCGCCAGTTGGATCCCAAGCACCTGCCAGCCGATCCCAAGGCTGTCGTCGCCCCCGAGGCTCGCGGCTACACCTTCGACCTCTACCACGGTATCCACTATTGCTTTGACCTCACTCGGCCCGTGGGCGAGCGCCTGGTCAGCTTGCAATTTCGCGGCCAGCCGGTGCAACCGGAGCAAACCTTTCGCCTAGCCATCAACCACTACCGCGCCGGTGGAGGCGGTGGCTACAGCATGTTCCAGGAAGCCCAAATGCTCTGGATCTCTGCCGAGAGCATCCGCGATTTTCTCGCTCGCCACATCCGCACCCATTCCCCCCTCCAGCCCATCTACAGCCACAACTGGCACCTCATCCCTAACTTGGCCGAGATCTACTTTCCCCGGAGCTTGGATCGATCCCAGGAGAGTCTGCTGGTGGGCTAGAGCCACCAACGCCACAACTGGCCGCTAGAGCAGCCGGTAGAATACGATCAGCATAGAGCCTGGTTTGGCTGAGTACAGCAGTGGTTCTGAGGCGCCAAACTCGGCAGTTGTGGCTACTGCTTGGTGCTTGTCCTTATGACTGCTGAAGAAAAGCAACCGATGCCCCCAGAAGAGACCTATCCTGAGCTCCAGGAAGAAGAAATCAACGTGGAAGCAGAGCTGGAGAAGCTCATTTTGGAAGACCGTGAAGCAGAGGTCGGCACCTCCCCTAGCGAGGCTTCTCCAGATCTCAACGAGACCCTCAGGCAGCTCCAGCAGGAGTTGGAAATAACGCGCCAGAAACTGAAAGAGAAAGAAGACTCCTACATACGCCTTTACGCTGACTTTGAGAACTACCGGAAGCGTACTCAGCGAGAACAGGAGGAGCTTAGCCAAAGGGAACGACGGCGATTTGTGCTGGAGATCCTGCCGGTTGTAGATAGCTTTGAGCGGGCCCAGCAGCAGTTAAGGATCGAGACTGAGCGCGAGCGGGAACTGCACAACAGTTACCAGAGCGTCTATCGCCTACTGGTGGAGTCTTTGAAAAAAATGGGCGTATCCCGCATGAAATCAGTGGGCCAGCCCTTCGATCCCAGCCTGCACGAAGCCATAGCCCGCCAACCCAGCAGTGAGTACCCCGAAGATGTGATAGTTGCCGAATATCGGCCAGGCTACAAGCTGGGCGATGTGGTGATTCGCCATGCCATGGTAGCTGTCTCTGCGGGCAGTCCTAGCCCTGAGCCTTCTTCGCCAAGCGAGGGGGCCAACCCTCAACCCAGCGCTGAAGATACCCCTGATTCTTCCCAAACTGCTCCCAGTCCCTAGCAAAACTGCTTCCATGAACCTTGACAAGTAGAGCCTAACCCCCTTCAGAGAGCTACAGTGAAGGTGAAAGCACCACCTGAAGGTTTCTGGGGGACTCTGGGCAAAATGATTCGGTGGGATGGCGTTTGATGCGCGGGAAAAAGGGCTATGGGGAAGGTTGTCGGGATTGACCTAGGGACTACCAACAGCTGTGTGGCAGTCTTGGAGGGGGGTCAGCCCGTGGTGATTACCAATGCTGAGGGAGGGCGCACCACCCCTAGCATCGTCGGCTTTGCCAGGAACAATGTCCGCTTGGTGGGACAACTGGCCAAGCGCCAGGCCGTCACCAATGCAGAAAACACCATCTACAGCATCAAACGCTTTATTGGCCGCACCTTTGCTGAGACCGAAGAAGAGCGGAGGCGGGTTCCCTACAAGGTGATCCCTGGCCGGGACAACATGGTGGAGGTGGTGGCGCAGGATCGCGCCTACACCCCCCAGGAGATCTCCGCCATGATCCTGCAAAAGCTAAAGGCCGACGCGGAGGCCTACCTAGGGGAGCCAGTGACCCAGGCCGTGATTACCGTCCCTGCCTACTTCACGGATGCCCAGCGCCAGGCTACCAAAGATGCCGGTACTATCGCGGGGCTGGAGGTGCTGCGCATCATCAACGAGCCGACAGCGGCAGCTCTCGCCTACGGGCTAGACAAGCAGGATCAGGATCTGCGCATCTTGGTCTTCGACCTGGGTGGGGGTACCTTCGATGTCTCTGTGTTGCAGGTGGGCGGCGGC
This sequence comes from Synechococcus sp. WC10meta, assembly GCF_047461475.1. Classification (NCBI taxonomy): domain Bacteria; kingdom Bacillati; phylum Cyanobacteriota; class Cyanophyceae; order Synechococcales; family Synechococcaceae; genus Synechococcus; species Synechococcus sp. WC10meta. The sequence goes on along the minus strand of NZ_JANSHF010000014.1, from coordinate 29,742 downwards.
GTGTTCGAGGTAAAAGCGACGGCTGGCAACAACCACTTGGGCGGGGATGACTTCGACCAGCGAATTGTGGATTGGCTCATCCGTCAGTTTCTCGAGACGGAAGGGATCGACCTTTCTCAAGATCGCATGGCCCTGCAGCGGATGCGGGAGGCGGCGGAGAAAGCCAAAATCGAGCTCTCCAGCACCCAGGTTACCTTGATCAATTTGCCTTTTATCGCCGCCGACGACTCTGGGCCCAAGCACCTGGAAGTGGAGCTAACCCGCGCCAAGTTCGAAGAGCTGGTGCGAGATCTGGTAGAGGCCACCGTCGAGCCTACTTTCCAGGCCCTGCAGGATGCGGGCCTCTCCCCGGAGGACATCGACCGCGTGCTGCTGGTGGGAGGATCGACGCGGATCCCGGCTGTTCAGGAGAAAATTCGGCAAATCTTCAAAAAAAATCCAGATCGCTCTGTCAACCCCGACGAGGCAGTGGCCCTTGGCGCAGCCATCCAGGCAGGCGTGTTGGGCGGAGAGGTCAAAGACCTGCTCCTGCTGGACGTGATCCCCCTCTCCATTGGCGTGGAAACCTTGGGGGGGGTGTTCACCCGCATCATCGAGCGCAACACCACCATTCCCACCAGCAAAACCCAGATCTTCTCCACAGCCACTGACGGCCAGACAATGGTGGAAATTCACGTCCTGCAGGGGGAGCGGGCCATGGCTAAGGATAACAAGACCTTGGGCCGTTTTCAGCTAACTGGGATCCCGCCAGCCCCTCGCGGAGTGCCCCAGATTGAAGTCTCGTTTGATATCGATGCCAACGGTATCCTCAAGGTCTCAGCCCGCGAGAAGAGAACAGGGCTTGAGCAAAGTATCACGATCACCAACCACGGCGGCCTCAGCAGCAGTGAGATTGAGCGGATGCGCCGGGAGGCGGAACTCTACGCGGAAGAAGATCGCCGCCGGCGCCAGTTGGCGGAAGCCCGCAACCAGTCAGACAGCCTGCTCTACAACTACGAAAAGACACTGCAGGACCATGCTAGCCGCCTCAGTGAGGCCTGCCGCCAGCGGGGGGCCCGGGCAGCGGGCACATTGAGGGCACTGCTGTCAGATGATAACGTAGACTTAGCGACTTTGCAGAAGGCAATGGAAGAGCTGAGGGCAGCGCTCCTGGAGATGGGGAGCGAGATTTATGGCCCTCGCTGAGCAAAGTTGCCGTTAGGTCGTCTAGCCAGTTGTGTCTTCAGCGAGTTTGAGCTTTCTTTTTCTGAAGCGTTTCTATGGCCCGCGACTACTACGAAATCTTGGGGGTTAGCCGTGGTAGCTCCAAGGAGGAGATTAAGCGCGCCTATCGCCGGCTAGCTCGCAAGTACCACCCCGATGTCAACAAGGAGCCAGGGGCTGAGGATCGCTTCAAGGAGATCAACCGCGCCTATGAGGTGCTCTCCGATGACGAGCTAAGGGCCCGCTACGATCGCTATGGCGAGGCAGGGCTAAGCGGAGCAGCAGCAGCCAGTGGGTTCCAGGATTTCGGTGGCATTGGCAGTTTTGCTGACCTGTTTGAGAGCTTTTTCACCAATTTTGCCGGAGCAGGGATCGGCTATGCCCGTAGCCGCCAAGGGCCGGTACGGGGGGATGATTTGCGTTTTGACCTGAAGCTGGAGTTTCTTGAAGCCATCTTCGGGGGCGAAAAGCAAATCCGCATCAGCCACCTGGAAACCTGTCCTGTCTGCGGGGGCAGCGGCGCTAAACCGGGCAGGGGTATGAAAGCCTGTCCCACTTGTGGCGGCATTGGCCAGGTGCGACGGGCCACCCGAACGCCCTTTGGCAGTTTTACCCAGGTCTCCACTTGTCCCACCTGCGGAGGAAGCGGCCAGGTGCTGGAGGAGCCCTGCTCCCACTGCAACGGAGAGGGAGTGATCCAGACTACCAAGAAGCTGCGCATCAACATTCCTGCTGGCGTGGACAGCGGCACCCGTTTGCGGGTTGCAGGCGAAGGAGACGCCGGTCGGCGTGGCGGCCCGCCAGGAGATCTCTATGTCTACCTGTCGGTCGAGCCGGATCCCGACTTTCAGCGGGATGGCCTCACCATTCTCTCCGAGGTGCGGGTGAGCTATCTGCAAGCTATCTTGGGAGCCAAAGTCTCGGTGCCCACGGTAGACTCAAAAGCCGGCTTAGAGGAAGAAACGGAGCTAGTCATCCCCCCTGGATCCCAGCCAGGCACGGTGCTGGTTTTGGAGGGCAAGGGGGTGCCGCGTCTTGGCAACCCAGCGGTGCGGGGTGACCACAAAGTCACGCTGGTGGTGGAGATCCCCACCCGCCTCAGCGCAGAAGAGCGAGAGTTGCTCCTACGCTTGGCTGAGCTGCATGGAGAACGCACCAACAAGCGGGATGGCTTCTTGAGCGGGCTGTTGCGTGGGCTAGCCCAAATGCCTGGCCATCGGGAGCGGGAGGAGGAATGATGGCAGAGGCAGTTCCCCCCCAAGACGTAAAGCTGGTTCTGGATCAGCGCGGGATCCCCTGTCCGCTCAACTACGTGCGCGCTAAGTTGCGCCTAGAACGCATGGCCCCAGGGGAGCTGCTGGAGCTGTGGCTGGATGCAGGGGAGCCCCTGGAGCAGGTGCCCAAGAGCTTGACGATGGCGGGCCATTCCATTGAAGGGCAACAAGCGGCGCCCGAGGGACACTACATCCTCTGGGTACGCCGTGGGAACTTGGCATGAGCCACCGGAGGGAGGGGCAGGGATCCACTTGCACCGGCTGGGTGCGAGCTGCCCAGGCCAACTTTTATCGCGTGCGCATCGATCCCGAGCTGGCTGCCCTCTTTCCCGAGATCGAGGGGCATTTCCCCGCCCAAAAGCCGCTGCCGGCAGAGCTCCTCTGCACAGCGCGGGCCAAGCTCAAAAAAGGGAGACAGCAGGTGATGGTGGGAGACTGGGTGGAGGTTAGCCTGCCCCCAGCAGCTGCTCCTCTTTGGCCAGAGCGGGGGGCGATTGAGGCCATTCTGCCGCGGCGAACTCAGCTGTCGCGGCCGGCCATTGCCAACGTGACCCAGGTCCTGGTAGTGGTGGCTCTGGCGGATCCGGAGCCTGACCCCGACGCCCTCAGCCGTCTGCTGGTGCAAGCAGAGGCCAGCCACCTGCGGATTCAGGTGGTGTTCAACAAGTGTGACTGTGTCGAAGCGGCGGTAGCCGAGGAGTGGCGGCAGCGTTCGCAGCGGTGGGGGTATGAGCCGCTGTTGGTCAGTGCCCTGACTGAGGCCGGGATCCCCGAGCTCCGCCGTCGTTGTCGGGATCAGATCTCCGTGGTAGCCGGCCCCTCGGGGGTAGGCAAGTCCAGCTTGCTCAACCGGCTGCTGCCAGGTGTTCAGCTGGCCACCCAAGCGGTGTCAGAGAAGCTGCGCCAGGGGCGGCACACCACTCGCCACGTGGAGCTGTTCCCTCTGCCAGAAGGCGGTTGGATTGCCGATTCGCCGGGGTTCAATGCTGGCGAAGGGATCCCGCCGGTTTCGCCTCAGCAGCTAATCCACTGCTTTCCGGAGGTGCGGGAGCGACTGGGCACCTGCCAGTTTCGCGATTGCCTGCACGATCGGGAGCCGGGTTGTGGGCTGCGGGAGCTGGACTGGGAGCGGCGAGCGTTCTACCTGCAGCTTTTACACGAACTCCAGGAAGCGCAAGCGGCAAGTTTCAAGCTAAGCGGGGAAAGACATCACTTTCCCTGCCGCAAGCAGAGCCGTCAGGTCCTAACCAATCCCGAACTCGACTGGCAGGAGGATTGAGGCAGCCTCTGCCGCAGCCAAGGTTATTGTCTCCGCCGCTTGCTTCATGATGTGATGATGGTGGTACCTCTTGGGCCATGCTCCTCCAGAAACAGCCTAAGCCTAAAGCTCTCGCGTAGCAGCTCTTATGGCTCTCTCGGATCCCCTTGGCCTTGTTGTGCAGGCGGTGCAGCAGGGCGGGTACGCAGACCGGGTGAAAAAGCTGGTTTACTTCATTTGCACCCGCACTTGGACCAACGACGCCAGCAAGCTGAGCGAGGAGGAGCTAAGGGCCCTGTTGGAGCAGCTCTGCCGTGAGCATGCGACCCTTGAGGACCTGGGCCAGCGTTTTCGCGACGCCATCCATTGCCTTAACAAAAAGGCGGAATACGCCCGCGTCGCCAAACTGCTGCTGAGCAAGCTCCAGCCCCTCTACCAGCCTTCTCAGCTACCCCAAAGGGATCCCAGCAGCTCAGCCAGGGAGGCTCCTCCGCTGGAGTACGGCGGCCTACACCTGCGCAAGCAGGCCTACGATCCGTTTGAGCTGCGGGCTGGGCTGATGCAGCAGACCAGTCCTCTGCGGGCCAAGCTGGTTCTGTTTACAGCGCTGTACCACAAGCTAGAGCCCACAGGGCAAGGGTTGGCGACCCTGAGGCGCTATAGCCTCGACGAATTGCTCAAGGCCCTCTACGAAGCCTGCAACTCCCCCCAGGAGCTGGAGGCGCGGCTGCAGCAGGCGGTGCAGCAACTCCAGGAACCTGAGCAAGATGCCCAGGCAGCCAATGCCCTGCTGCAGATGTTGCAGCCCCTCTACGCTTATGTGCCCCTAGAAACGGTTGCCGGCGGGGGGCTGGCTGCCGAAACCCCCACTGCTGATCTCGACTGGCTAAAAGGGGAAAGTGCGGCTGGGGGGGTGGAGTCCAGTGGCATGAGCTGGCTGGAGCCGGAACTTTCCCTAGCTGGCCCTCCTGCCATCGCAGCCCAAGAGCTCCCAGAACCCTGCCGCCAACTGCTGCAGCGCAGCGCCGGATCCCTGATGGTTACCCTCGAGAACACCCTAAGCGACTTGGGCAACGCCCTGGACGAGATCCTGCAGGACGAGGATCCAGCCCAATACCTCACCCTCAAGCACCAGGTGCTGCGCGGCTTTCTCAAAGACTTTGAGGGATCCGCCGCCTTGTTTAGAGGGATCCTCGAAAAGCTGGAGCAATCCGAGTGGCGCTTGTTAAGGCCGACAGAAGAAGGGGTCGAGACGCCACCTCAGCCAGGAGATCCCTATGCGGCCCTGCGGCAGGTGCTGGCCAATAGCGATCTGGCCCAGCAGAAGCCTCACTTGCAGCAAGAGGTCATGCGCTTGGTGCGGCGCAGCAGTGGCACGCTCAAAGCCGTCATTGAAAATGCTCTGAGCGAGTTGGGACAAGCCTTAGAGGAGCAGTTGCAGAGCCATCCTCTCGAGGAGGCCCTAGTTCTCAAGTACCAGACCTTGCGCGCCTTTTTGCAAGAAATCGAGGCAATCTCCGCCAAGTTCACCACCTTCCTAGCGCGCATGGAGGAGGCGGAGCGCCGTCTGTTTGGCCTGGCCTGAGAGTCGGACCTCTTAAAATGGCTGCTAGGAGCGGGTAGGCTTGCCATGGATGCTAAAGATCTGCTCCGGCTGTACCGAGGGGGTCGCACTTCCTTCGTAGGCGAGAACCTGGCCGCCCTTGACCTCAGCCGAGCCGATTTAATTGGGATAGACCTCTCCCAGGCCAACCTGCAGAGAGCCAGCTTCATCTTTGCCTACTTGGGGCGAGCCAAGCTAAGCAAAGCCAACCTGGTGGGAGCCGACCTCAGTGGAGCCAACCTCAACCAGGCCGACTTGAGCGAGGCAGATCTCAGGGACGCTCAACTGCACGGTGCCACCTTGCAAGGGGCGGACTTGCACCGGGCCAACCTGAGGCTGGCCCTGTTGATTGACGCCAACCTCATCGATGCCGATCTCCGCTGGGCCGACTTGACCAGCGCCAACCTGGAGGGGGCTTGCCTGCGTGGAGCCAATCTCCGCTACGAGAGCCGCCGAGGAGCGGTGTTGCGTAGCGCCAACCTCAGCCGTGCCGATCTTAGGGGGGCCAACCTATCGGGAGCAGATCTGACGCGGGCCAATCTCAGCAGGGCCAACCTCAAAGAGGCTAGTCTAGTTGGGGCGCACTTGCAGGGGGCCAACCTGCACCAAGCCTGCTTGCAGGGAGCCATCCTCAGCAACGCTGACCTAAGGGAGGTTTGCTGTTTGGGCGCAAACTTGCAAGGGGCGCAGATGGGAAAGGCCAATTTGAAGGAGGCGAAGCTTAGCCAGGCCAACTTGGCAGAGGCCAACCTTAGCGAAGCCACTCTAGAGGGTGCCGATCTTTCTGCTGCCTGTCTGTGCTCGGCCAAGCTGGCGCGGGCGGATCTGAGTCGAGCCAATCTGGCTGGAGCTGATCTGCGGTCTGCCAACCTTGTGGACGCCTACTTGGGTCGCACCAACCTAGAAAATGCTGATCTCAGCAACGCCCTCCTCACGCGCGCCGATCTGAGCACGGCCAACCTCAAGGGGGCCAACTTGCGTGGAGCCACGCTTCCCGATGGGCGAACTGGCTAAGGCGGGGATCCACCCCGCTAAAGGTGAGGTTTTCCGCTGTCTGAGGGGCATGGCAACCGCTACTCTACCAGGGGAGGGGTGGGAGCAGAGGGATCCGTGAACAGCCGCCGATTTCTGTCCCTGCTGGAGGCCCTTTGGGCTGAGCTGCCCCTGCCAGAATGGTTGCCGGGGGCAGGGGGGCGCGTCTGGCAGCAGGCAGTGGCTGCGTTGCTGCGGCTATGGCAGGAGGTGGGTCAATTTGGCGTGGTTATCGGCGGGCCGGTACCCTGGTGGCCTTTTTGGATGATAGGGGATCCGCCCTCCCTAGAGGCGTTGCCATGCCGCCCCGGAGAGCTTGCGCGGGAGACCCCTTGGCTGTTTACGCCGAATTGGCCGCCGGAGTCTATCCCAGCTCCTGGCCACACCGTGATCCCTCTCTTGCCCCAGGATCCGCTGGTGGAGGAGCCATTTCTGCTGCTGCTTACGCCTGCTTTTGCCGTGATAGCCGTCCAGGGGTACCACCCCCACACCCGCCAAAGGGGAATGATGCTCTCTTTCGAGCCGGAAGTGGTGCGGCGGGCCTGGCAGAACTTGGAGGAACGGGTGCAGCAGAGCAAACCCGAGCAGCTAGCCGCTTGGCGGGAGCTGGCTCTCCACTACCCCCTGACCAAGCCTCCTGGGCGGGTGCTGGCTCGCTTTAGCAGCTTCCTCTTGCTGGGTTCACTCGCTGAGGCGGGATCCCCGCCCGCCCGCCTGCCTCCCGCCAGAACCGAAGGGGAAAGCCGGGCAGCCCGACCCAAAGAAAAGTCGCAGAAGCCCCCTTCCGCTGTGGCAGAAAACACCCGCACCCCTGCTGCGCCAAGCTCCCAGAGCAGCCTCTCGGAGGCGGAGCTATTGCGAGCTCTCATCCACGAGATCCAGACTCCCCTCAGCACCATCCGCACCCTGGCCAGTCTCATCCTGAAGCGGCAGGACCTGCCACCGCGGGTGCGGGAATACGTGGAAAAGATTGACCGCGAGTGTACCGAGCAAATCAACCGCTTCAGCCTCTTTTTCCAAGCCACTGAGACAGTGATGCCCCCTGCTGGGAAAGGGGAGGGGCGCCGACTGCAACTGGAGCCGATTGCGCTGGTGGATCTAGTGCGGCAAAACCTGCCGCGCTGGCAAGACCAGGTAGAGCGGCGGGGATCCCGCTTGGAGTTGGAGATCCCTGCCGAGCTGCCCGATGTGGTCAGCGATCCCAAGGCCCTGGAAGCGGTGCTATTTGGAATCATCGACCGCCTGGCCCGCAGTACCCCCGCTGGCAGCCACATCCGCGCCCAATTGCTCAGCGCTGGCGAGCTGGTGAAGCTGCAGTTTCAGGTAAACACCCCCGAGGGGAGTGACACCTCTAGCTTGGAACTCAAGTCCCCTCAAGCAATTGGCCAGTTGCTGGTGGTGCAGCCAGACACTGGGGCCATTAGCCTCAGCCTGCCAGTGGCCCAAACCCTGTTCCGGGCCTTGGGGGGCTATCTCACTGTGCGCCACCGGGCTCGGCAAGGGGAAATTCTCAACATCTACTTACCCCGCCAGCTCTAGTCCGGATCCCAGGCTCGAGGAGATAGGGCTAGGATCCATTTATGTGCCCCAGGAGAGCCGAGAGGGGGGATCCATGCCAGCAAGAAAAAAAGTTGCCCAGCCCCAGCCAGAGCCTGAGCCTGCCTACCAGGCCAGGGCTGCCAGCCCAGGGGAAAGGATCACGCTGCCTGTTCAGCAGCTTTCCACCCTCATCCACCAGATGCGCAACCCAATCACGACCTTGAACATGCTGGCCAAGCTGCTACAAAAGCACTTGCCCCCTGAAGATCGCAACCACTGGATTGGGCTCAGTATCGAAAAAGAGTGTAAGCGCCTGCAAGACTTGCTGGGCGAGTTCGAGCGCCTGGATGGAGTTCCAGGCCCCCTGCAGCTCCGACCCCTCGCCCTAACTGACTTGCTCCAGGAGTGGATCCCTCTCTACCAAGCCCTAGCAGAAACCCAGGGGCATCGCTTCCAAGCCGTTTTGCCCTCCTCGCTGCCCCCAGTTCAGGTGGATCCCCGGGCTCTGCGCCAGGTGTTGGACAACCTCATCGACAACGCCTGCAAATATACCCCTCCGCCAGGCACCATCCAGCTTAGGGTGGAGGTTAGGCCTGCAGGGGAAGAGGCCAACGAACCTGCTCAGCAGGAGGTGTGGATTGCCGTCTGTGACAGCGGCCCCGGCATCCATCCCGAAAACCTGGAGCGGATCTTCGATCCGTTTTTTCGCGCCGATCTCACCAAGCCCGGGCAGGGCCTGGGGTTGGCCATCAGCCGCGACTTGGCCACCCAAATGGGAGGAGATCTCCAGGTGGAAAGTTCCCCCCAAGGCTCCTGCTTCCGCCTCCGCTTGCCCCAAGCCTCCTAGAGGTTAAACCTCTGCAAAACCTTGAAAGCTAGCCAGGAGTTGTACAATGGCCCCTTCTGACCACGCCAAACCCGAAACCGCCACTGGCAAGTCGGCCCGCATCCTGCTGGTGGATGACGAGCCGGGCCTGCGGGAAGCGGTGCAAGCCTACCTCGAGGACAGCGGCTTCGAGGTGATCCCGGCTGCCAACGCCCAACAGGCTCTGCAACTGCTCAGCACGGCCCAGCCCCAGCTAATCATCTCTGACATCATGATGCCGGGCATGGATGGCTACCAATTTTTGGCGCAATTGCGAAAACTCGAGCCCTACAGCCATCTGCCGGTGGTATTCCTCACCGCCAAAGGGATGACCGCCGACCGCATCCAGGGCTACCGGGCCGGCGTCGATGCCTACTTGCCCAAGCCCTTCGATCCAGAAGAGCTGGTGGCCATTGTCTCCAATCTCATTGAGCGCTCCCGCGCGGCTAGCCCCTCGGAAGTGGTGGCCCGCGAGCTGGCCTCGATTCGCGCCCTGTTGTCGGAGCGTACCCTGGCTGCCGCTCCTCCTCCACAGCCCTCTGCCCCTACCCCCTTGCCTCCACCCATCAAGGTAGAGCTGACGCCACGAGAACAGCAGGTGTTGGAGAAGGTGGCGGAGGGGTTGATGAACAAGGAGATCGCTAAGCAACTGCAGACCAGCGTGCGCAATGTGGAAAAATACGTCACCCGCCTCTTGAACAAGACGGGCACCAGCAGCCGCACGGAGCTGGTGCGCTACGCCCTCACCTACGGCCTGATCCGGTTGTAGTCCGCTTCCATTACTTGCGCTCCCGCCTCCTGAACCAGCCGATCCCCAGCCCAGGCTTGCAGCTCCTTCGCCTCTTCCGGTTTGGTGGAAAAGGCCAGCGCCAGGGGCGCCGACGGAGGAACCAGCGCTGTCTCTGGCAGAACATCGTCAGGAAGCCTGAGCTGACAGGATCCCAGAAGCCAAGAGCTTCCAACCACAATCAAGAGAGGGGGAGAGTTTGGGGACGAAACTGGAGACGAAGCTGAGGCTGCGTGATAGCTACTTAGGCAGCTAGTGGTTGTAGCCAATCGCAGCACTTGGGCAGAGGCCCACGAAGCCAAGTTCTTAAGTAGAAGTTGCGCCTAGCACCATCTTCCCTTTAGCCTTAGCAAACCGAAGCGCATGGAATACTTGCCCCGTGCGCTACCGACGAGATTGGAATAGTGAGTATCCGAAGAGGTAGTTCTACCTTCCCTAGGAGTCCTCCCTTTTCCAAAAGTTGAAACCCTTGCTATGCTTGGGCAGAGTCACTTTCTCCGCCTGTAGGGAAGAGCACTAGAGGTTACTAGCTGTGACACAAGCCAAGAACTTCGAGCAGTTAGGAGCTTTATTTTGGCAAGGATCTTACTCTGACTTTTTTGCCCAAGCTGAGCAAGAAGGTATCCCTTCAATTCTCCTGGAGACCATTGCTCTATCCATTGCCCCTGAGTTTGCGGAAAGGTATGGGGGTGGATCTCCGGAAGGATTGCTGTGGCCACAGGCAAGGCGATTTTTGCAGGTTCTTTCGATTGTCTATCAGCCTGTTGCAGAACGCATGCGGCAGGAAGCCTTGAAGCTGCCTGCACGCGACTACCAGCGACTCCAGCTCCTGGGACACAGCCTTGACTACTTCGCCAAAGCTGGGGAAGAGGATTCTGTGTGGCTGGTGTTAAAACAAATCCTAGCAGATTGGCCACCGGATACTTTTGTCAACTCTCTTTACAATCCTCAAATAGGAGAGGAGGTGGCGCGCCTGTGGCTATTCCAGATTACTCGATACCTTTATGACCTCTTTCAAGATGAACCTGATGCCTTTTCATCTCAAGTTAGTTCCCTCTATCATTTCTACCATCGAGAAGCTGCTGTCGCCTATAGTCATTGGGTCGGTCAACAACGAAAAAATGACTCTGCTCAGCCAGAGTGGTACATCCCACCAGAGATTCGACTGGATGAACCTTTCGGGACGGCTCTTGCAGAAATCTGCAGGGATTCTTCTCTGCAAGTGGTAGTCGAGATAGGAGCAAGTAGTGGCGAGGGATCTACGGCTGTTTTGCGATATGCCCTTCCCAAATCTGCTCGTATTTACAGCATAGAAGCTCATCCTGAGCGCTACAGGGAGCTGGCTAAGAGGGTAAGCGAGGATCCCCGCTGCATTCCCATTCACGCTGCTGCCCAGCCTAGGATTGCTACAGTGGAGGAGGTGGAAGAATGGTTGGAATCTGGCTCTAGCATTTGGGCTCCCTATGGTCGAGAGCAGGCTTTACAGTGGCGTCGGGGGGATGAAGACTTACTCAAGTCTGTTCCCACAGATGGGGCAAGCCAAGTTCCCAATCCCGATCTTCTTCTCATCGACGGTGGCGAGTTTACAGGCTGGTACGACCTGCAAGCTTTTTTAGAGCGGGGTGCTCGTCCCAAGTATATTGCCTTGAATGATATCCTTGCTTTCAAGAACAACCGCTCTTTCAGGGAGCTTCCTAGCTGTGGCTACCGACTCATTCGCTGGGGAAATGCCCGCAACGGCTTTGCCATCTTTAAGGATATTAAAGCTACCCTTCCTATTCATTTCTTCACCATTGTATTGGATGGACAACCCTACATTGAGCGCCACTACTCTGTCCTCTGTCAGTTGGATAGGTTAGGGATCCCCTGGCAATGGGTGGTAGTTGAGGGCGTTGCTGCCTTGCGGCATGACACAGGGTGGAGTTTGGCCAACGGTGGCCGGATCCCTGAGGAGTATGCTCAAGGGCACAGCTTAGATGGCACAGTTGAATACTTGAGAGACTTGGCGGCCAAGGATACCCGTGTTCGGCTGGTTCAGAAGCCTGATGGCCAGTTTTGGGATGGCAAAATCGAAATGGTCAGGGCAGCTCAGCCTGATTATCCCTGCTTGCTGTGGCAGTTGGATGCTGATGAGATTTGGACAGCTGAACAAATCCGACGGGTGCATCGACGATTTGAAGCAGACCCCAGTTTAGAGGCAGCTCAGTTCTACTGTCGCTACTTTGTGGGCCCCAATCTTGTGTTGGACAACAAAGGCAAGTGGGGCAACAACCCTCAGATGGAGTGGTGGCGAGTTTGGAGGTGGGATCCCACCGAGTGTGAGTGGCAAACTCACGAGCCGCCCGTATTAACCCGAAATGGACAGGTTCCTAAGAAGGTTTTGACTGCAGACCAAACAGAAGCAGAGGGCTTGGTGTTTGACCGCTACGCCTATGCGTTGCGAAAACAGGTGGAGTTTAAGGAGTCCTACTACGGCTATCAAGGAGCCGTAAAAGCCTGGGAAGAGCTGCAAAAAGCGGAAAAGCCCTGCTCGCTGCAGCCCTTTTTCCCCTGGGCGTACGGGGATCCCTTAGTGGTAGAGGTGCGGGAGCGCCTTCACCTGTTTGTGGACGGAGTGTTCTTCCAATTTGCCCAAAGTGGTATTGCTACGGTTTGGCGCAACCTACTGCGGGAATTGCCCTGCTTTGGGATTCGCGTTACTTTCTACGATCGGGGCGGCATAGGAGAGCTACCCCAAGGTGTAGAGAGAATGCAGGGACATCCCTTTAGCTACGCCTACTGGGATGATCCTGAGTTGCGGCAAGCCTTTGCTTGGTCGGGGGCGGACGTTTTTATGAGCACTTACTATACCTATCTAGCTCCTGACGTTCCTCAGGTGCTCCTGCTGCATGACATGATCCCTGAAGTGCTGGGTTGGGATCTCTCAGATCCCATGTGGCGCCAAAAGCACGCCGCCCTTGAAGTAGCCACTCGCATCATAGCGGTTAGCCAAAACACAGCCCGTGACCTCCTTCGCCTAACTGGGAAAGAGGCGGTGGTAGCTCACCCCGGAGTTGACACCAGTGTGTTCAAGCCGGATCCCTCGGCTACCCCCAAACACTGGCTACTCATTCAATGCTCGCAAGGAACCTACAAACGACACGAGTTGTTCTTCGAGGCTTATCAGCAGTGGTCTTACAAGCCCTTTCCTGTCCTTTGCACCTATGGGTCGTTTGTTCCAGAGACCTACCGGCAAGCTGCAGCTCCTCAGCCTGTCTTCAGCGCTCGCCTAGATCTACAGGGCATGGTTCATGCCTACCAGAATGCTGTAGCTCTGGTTTACCCAAGTGCCTATGAAGGATTTGGGCTACCGGTATTGGAGGCCATGGCCTGTGGAACCCCTGTCATCATCTATCCCAACTCTGCCTTGGTGGAAGCGGGAGGAGATGCTGCGTTCTACGTAGAAGATTCCCTGGCAGATACGATGGTTCAGGTCTTGGATCCGAAGCTGCGCGCTGAAAAAATCAGCAAAGGCTTGGAGTGGGTCAAGTCTTTTACCTGGGAGCGCATGGCCAGAACGGTTCAGGAAGTCTTGCACTCTGCCGTGAGGCGATGAATTAGAATTACTTGGGTCGGGCGCGGGCGACCAGCTTATCCACATACTCGTTCCAGCGCAGACCCCGATGGGCTGGGATCCAGACCACCCGCACCTGAGGGCACTCCTGCTTGAGTTGATATAACTCCTCAACCAGATCCAAGTTTTCCACTGGCCCTGTGCGCCGCCGCCATCCCTGGGCTGCCCAGCGCTCCATCCAATCGTTATAAGTCTGCACGCAAAGGTGGGAGTCGCTGTAGATGGTCTCTACCGCGTTGCCCAGCGTATCCCGGCAGTATTGCAAGGCCCGAATGAGGCCGGTCAATTCCATGCGGTTGTTGGTGCTGGCGGGATCCCCTCCCCAAAACTCTTCCACAACCTGGTTGTCTCGAACCACCACTACCGCCCATCCCCCTGGTCCTGGGTTGGGAGAACAGCCCCCATCGGTAAAGATGCCGCTGTGGGGACATGCAACTAGCTGAGGAGGCTGAGCTACTGAGGTCTTGCCTGGCTGGGAGCTCTTAGCCATAAGTGGAAAAGCGCAGAGACAGCTTTTCTAGGCGCCCGACACCGACGCTAAGGGTTGTGTCAAGCCCAAACGAGCGTAAAGGCGAGAAAAGTCAAAGTTTGCTGACATGAGTTCCTGGATACAGCGGACTTTCACCTCCTCGTGCAGGGGGATTTGGCCGAAAAGCCGTTCGATGCGGTTAATGGTAGTGAAGGTATCCAGATCTACCGAGAGGATCGGCACTTCCAACTCCTCTGCCCGCGAGCGAACGCGGGGATCAAGAGGTAGCTTGCCGGTCAAGATCAGGCAGAGGGTGGAAGTCTCCAGGGCAGCCAGTTGAATGTCGGTGCGATCGCCGCCGGTGATGACTGCCTTGTGTTCCAGGTTGCGGAAATATTTCAGGGCAGCGTTGACGTTCATCGCTCCCACGGCGATGTTTTCCACCATCAAATCCATCCGGTCCGGACAGCAGAGCACCTCCGCTTCCAGTTGCCGCACCAGCTTGCCGACGCTGACGCTGCGCAAAATGCGATGGGAGGGCAAAATGCCCAGAACCGGGATCCCTCGCGCTTCCAGAAAAGGTCGGACGACGACCTGGGCTGGCCCCATTTGGTCGGGCGGCACATCGTTGAGCAACACGCCGCACAGGTGGGATCCCAGTTGGCGGTGGGCAAAGAGAAGAGCATCGACCGCCGAAGGGGAACGGTAGCGGCTGACCAGCAGCACTGGGGCATTCAGAGCTTGGGCCATCTTGGCCAAGGAGAGGCCGAACACCTCTCCCTCGTAGAGATCGGCTGGGCCCTCTAGCAGAACCAAATCCGCAGGGGATGCCTTGACAAACTCCAGCAGAGAGGCAACCGAGCGAGCTGAATCCGGAGGAGACTGCCGCAGGTGAGCCAGCCAAGCTGCTTCGTCAAGCTGAAGGAGCATGGGGGGCATCTGGCTCAGCCGCAGGGTTTCTGCTATAAAGCGCACATCCGGATCCATTCCTCTGTCGCCTGTTCCGAGCGGCTTCCCATAGGCAACTTTCGCCCCCTGCTGCTGCAGATGCTTAGCCAAACCCAAGATGGCTGATGACTTGCCGCTGCAAGGCTCCGTCGAGCCGATAAGGAGGAACTTAGACACGCAGAGCTCTCGAGAGGTCAGGGACACCAAGGGTGTAGCTGAAGCCACTTGTTTTGTTACTCAGTCTAACGGAGACGGCTTGGGGAAAAGCCTGCTTCAGGGCTGCTTCCCATCCCAACTACAAGCTAAGACGCCTCCTCTTCCTTCAAGTTCCCCAGGGCCGAGAGCAAGAGGTTAGCCAATTAAGATCGCCTCTTCGGGGTAGGTCACCAGCGGACGGGGCTGCTGTTGGGCCAGAGCCAAGACAATGGTCAGCGCCCCCAGCCGGCCCCAGAACATCACCAAGACGATGAGCAGTTGGCCGAAGAGGTTGAGCTCCCCCGTGAACCCCGTCGAGAGGCCACAGGTAGCAAAAGCAGAAATAACCTCGAAGAGCACCGGCTCCAGCCTGCTGTTGTGGTGGGTAATTAAGATCAGCCAAGTTGCCAATAGCACCACGAACAGGGAGACCGTCAACACCGCTGCTGCCTTGCGCACCATCGAGGGATCCAAACTGCGCCCGGCAATCTGAGCGCTGGGCAAGCCGCGGGCGTAGCCCCACAAGGCCAGCACCAACACCGCTAAGGTGCCAGTGGTGGTGCCGCCTCCCATCGAGGCCGGTGCCGCGCCGATAAACATCAGCGTCATCAGCAGCAACTGGCTTGCTGGTGTCAAATCCTCAATCGGGATCCCGGCAAACCCAGCAGTGCGGGCCGAAACCGACTGAAAAAACGCCAGGCCCAGGCGGTGAGGCCAGCTTAGCTCGCGCAGGGAGCCGCCAGGCAAACTCTCGGCCAAAAACATCCCCAAGCCGCCTGTGCAGAGCAGAACCACCACCACAACCAGAGTGATGCGGGTGTGCAAAGAGGGGCGGTGGCCCCGCGGCCAGGTCAACAAATCCGACAAAACCGGGATGCCCAGGCCGCCGATAAAAATGAGAGAGCCCAAGATCGCCAGCGACAGTCCATCGGTGGGGATCCCCTCTTGCCCAAATAGGTCAAACCCAGCATTGCAAAAAGCAGAGACGGCGTGAAAAATTGCCAGAAAAACCGCCCGACCCGGGCCATAGAGATCCCGCCAGTGCACCCAGAGCAGCAAGGCCCCCCCCAGCTCAATGAGGGTAACCCCGATCAGCACCCGCCGCGTCAATTCCAGGATTGCCCCCGGATCGATCAGGCCCAGGGAGTTGCAGAGGGCCAGGCGATTGAGCAGGGAAATGCGCCGCCCAAGCAGTTGAAACACCACCACCGCCACCACCATGAAGCCTACCCCGCCAATTTGGATGAGGAGCAGCAGCAGGATCTGGCCTAGGAAAGTGAGATCCTCTGCCGCCACAATCGTCGAGAGCCCCGTCACGCTCAGGGCCGATGTGGCCGTAAACAGGGCCTCATTCCAGCTCAAGGGATCCCCCCGGCCGATCCCCGGCAGCTTAAGCAGCAAAGTCCCCACCACCACCAACAGGCCCAGTCCGACCACCAACCGTGATGGCGGTGGCAGCGGGCGACGCCTGTCTCCAAAAAAGAGCCGCTGTAAGGGGTTGGCCAGCAGCCGAGACTGAGAAGAAAAGCGGGGGGAACTCCAGCGCTCAGCCCCCTCCGGTTGCAACGGCGGGACGCGGCCCTCTCTCATCGAACCTTTACCCCTACATCTCATTCAGCCGCGAGATGTTGGTGTTGGCCCCCAGCACCACCAGCAGATCTCCCTTCTCCAGAACATAGTCTGCTGGCGGCGAGACCACCAGCGATTGTTTTCGCTTCACGACTAGAACCGTGATGCCAAAGCGGCGGCGCAAGTCCGACTCCGCCAGCGTATGACCCACCAGGGCCTCCGGCACCTCCAGCTCAGTAATGCTGTAGCCGGGCTCCAGCTCCAGTTGATCCAGGATCCCTGGTGCTGTTAGCACCTGCGCCAAGCGCCGCCCTGCCTCCTGCTCCGGCAGCACCACCCGATCTGCCCCTACTCGCAAGAGAATCGAGCGCTGCCGCTCCGTGGAAGCCTTGCAGATAACATTACGTACCCCCAGACTCTTGAGGGCTACCGTCGTCAGCAAATTGCTCTCGAAATCGCTACCAATGGCCACCACCACCGTGTCAAAGGAGGGAATATCCACCGCCCGCAGGGCGTCTTCATCGGTGGAATCGAGCGCCACCACCTGCGTCAGCTGGTCCGCCAGGCGCTGCACGATCTCGCGGCTGCGGTCAATCCCCAAAACGTTATGCCCTCGCTCCATCAGCGTGAGGGCCAAACTTGTGCCAAAGCGCCCCAGCCCAATTACCGCATACTCTCGCTCTGCCCGCCCCATCCACCCCCTGAGCCTTTCTGCCAAAACCAGACATCGATCATAAGCCATGCAGCCGGGCTCGGCAGAGCTGTCATCTTAGGCAGACTCCGGCTTGGGCAAGGTGGAGGGGTGAGGGATCAACTCGCCCGTAGAGCGACGCTCCACCATCTCGGCGGTAATACGCACGTGCTTGATGTCGCGCCGCGAGGGAACCTCGTACATCACATCCAGCATCAGCTCTTCCACAATCGCCCGCAGCGCCCGTGCCCCGGTTTTGCGGCGGTAGGCCTCCTTGGCAATGGCAGAAATGGCAGCTGGCTCAAACTCCAGCTCCACTCCGTCCATGCGCAACAGCTTCTGGGCCTGCTTGAGGATGGCATTTTTAGGCTGCGTCAAGATGGCCTCGAGGGCCTTCTCGTCCAGGGGATCCAGCGTAGCCACCACTGGCAGCCGCCCGATGAACTCCGGGATCATGCCGTACTTGATCAAATCCTCCGGCTCCAGCGCCTTGAGAGCATCGGCTAGGCGTTGCTCGCGAGTAACCGCTGCCTGATCCCCTGGCTTGATGAACCCCACCGATCTTTTGCCAATGCGCTGCTCGATGATCTTCTCTAGGCCGACAAAGGCCCCTCCACAGATGAAGAGAATGTTGGAGGTATCCACTTGAATGCAATCTTGGTAGGGGTGCTTGCGACCTCCCTGCGGAGGCACGTTGGCAATCGTCCCCTCAAGCATCTTCAGCAGGGCCTGCTGGACACCTTCCCCGGAAACGTCGCGAGTAATGGAGGGGTTTTCGCTCTTGCGGGCAATCTTGTCGATTTCATCGATGTAGACAATGCCGCGCTGGGCTTGCTCCACATCCATGTCGGCCACCTGCAGCAGGCGCAGTAGGATGTTTTCCACATCCTCCCCCACATAGCCAGCTTCTGTAAGGGTTGTGGCATCGGCAACGGCAAAAGGCACATCCAGCAGGCGGGCCAGGGTCTCAGCCAGGAGGGTCTTGCCAGATCCAGTAGGACCAATGAGAAGGATATTGGACTTTTGCAGCTCCACCTCCTCCAGCTCTGCCAACCCAGCGCTGCCAGGATTGGCTTTGGCAGCTAGCCGCTTGTAGTGGTTGTAGACTGCTACCGATAAGATCTTCTTGGCCTTTTCCTGGCCAATCACGTACTGGTCGAGATAGCGCACAATCTCCCGCGGCTTAGGCAACTGAGCCAAAGAAGGCAAGCCGCGCGGGGGCTTTTTAGGAGCTTCCCGCCGTCTGGCAGCAGGAGCTGAGGCTGGCGAGCTGTTGCCGTTGTAGAGCTCCTCCTCCAGAATTTCGTTGCATAGCTCCACACATTCATCGCAGATGTAGACCCCTGGCCCTGCAATCAGCTTGCGTACCTGATCCTGAGACTTGTTGCAGAAGGAACACCGCAATTGGGAGTCATGCTTGGCCATGGGATCCTCGTCGCTGTTGGCTGTTGAAGTAGGTACCCGAAAAAGTGGCTTGCCTTCCCTCGCCGCAGGGTGAGATGAGTTGGCTAGAAAGGCAAATAACCTGGTGAGCCAAGTATTCCTAGTCTAACACTTCCATTGCCAGGGATCCCTTCTGGCGCTGCCTGGCTTGAGCTTACCTTAGAGGGGGAAAAGCCCATAGGAAAACCGCTCGACTTGACGCCGAGCGGCGGATGGTGTGAGGAGTGAACGGAAACATGCGTCTCCGCTACTTCTATGATAGGAGAACATCGCCGGCTGCTGCCAAGGGGACTGGCGGGGAAGAAGAGGGCTCTGCACTGTTCCTGAGCAAGGCCAAGGCAGGTCTTGACACGTGTCTATTGCATCCAAAAGGGGAAGGGACTTTCCTTGTTTCGTCCGCTTCCCCTTCCGGCGTTCACTCCTCACAGAGTTGAATATAAACCATCTCCAAGGCCAGGACAAGCTGGGCCGCCTAAATTTTTCCCTGAGGCTCCACTTAAGAATGGGGATTGCCAGGATCCAAAGCCAACAGCTCCGCTTCGCTCAGCAGGGGGATCCCCAATTCTTGAGCCTTTTTGAGCTTGGAGCCAGGGTCTGAACCCACCACCACGTAGTCTGTTTGGCGGCTAACACTGGCGGTTACCTTGCCGCCGCGGCTTTCAATCCAAGCCTTGGCCTCCTGGCGAGACAGGGTAGGCAGGGTGCCGGTAATCACAAACTTCTTCCCAGCCAGCACCTGAGCAGCCGCAGGGGCCTTTTGCTGAGGCAGGGCAGGGATCCCTAACTCGCGCAGCTCCTGCAGGAGCTGCTGGTGGGCTGGATCGGCAAACCAGGACACCACTGCCTCGGCAATTTCTCTTCCTATCCCGTAGATTTGGGCGATGTTCTCGATGCTGGCCTGGGCCAAGAGTTCAGGGGTGGGGAAGTGCTGGGCCAAAGTTTGGGCAGTTACCACTCCCACATGGGGGATCCCCAAGCCGTAGAGCACACGCTCCCAGGGCTGTTGGCGGGAGCGCTGGATGGCTTGTACCAGCTTCTGGCTGGAGCGGGATCCCATCCCCTCCAAGCTTTCCAACTGTTCCGGGGTGAGGCGGTAGAGATCGCTTACGGTGCGCACTCCTAGCTTTTCCACCAACTGGGCTACCCGCTTTTCCCCTAAGCCTTCGATATCCAGAGCGTCGCGGCTGGCCCAGTGCTGCAGTTGACCCCTGATCTGGGCGGGACAGTCGGGATTAGGGCAGCGGGTTATCGCCTCGCCAGCAGGGCGAACCAAAGGGGTGCCGCACTCGGGACAGTGGCTGGGCAGGCGATAGCGAACGGCATCGGGGGGGCGCAGCTCCTTGAGGATCCCCACCACCTCAGGGATGATCTCGCCTGCCTTGCGCACGATGGCGGTGTCGCCAATGTGGACATCCAGCTCCTCGAGGCGATTGGCGTTGTGCAGGCTGGCACGGCTGACGGTGGTGCCGGCTAGCAGCACCGGCTCCAGCTCCGCCACTGGTGTAACGGCCCCAGTGCGGCCAACGCTGGCCACGATAGCGCGGATGCGGGTGGGGACTTCCTGGGCAGGGTATTTGAGGGCAATGGCCCAGCGGGGGAATTTTTGCGTAAAGCCGGCCTCCTCTTGCAGCCGCAGGGAGTTGAGTTTAACCACCACCCCATCGCAGGCATAGGGAAGCTGGGCCTGCCGCCACCGCTCGTAGAACTGGGCCACCTCTTGGAGGTTCCGACAGACCTGGGAAAGAGGATTGACAGGCAATCCCAGTTCTTTCAGCCGCTGCAGACACTCCCACTGGGTTTGGGGAGGATCCCCGGCAGGCCACCCCTCCGGCCAGTGGAGAGCATAGGCAAAGAAGCTAAGCTTGCGGGCGGCAACCACGCGGCTATCCAATTGGCGCAAGGTGCCGGCGGCGCAGTTGCGCGGGTTGGCAAAGGGAGGATCCCCAGCGGAGCAGCGCTCGCGGTTGATGCGCTCGAACTCGGCAAGGGGAAGATAGGCCTCTCCTCGCACCTCCAGGACTGGCGGGGGATTGGCGGTTGCCAAGCGCAGGGGAATGGAAGGGATGGCACGGACATTGGGGGTGATGTCTTCGCCCACTTGGCCATCGCCGCGGGTGGCCCCCCGCTGGAGCAGCCCATCCACGTAGGTCAGCGCCAGGGCCGCGCCATCGATTTTCAGCTCGCACACGTACTCCAGCTCCCCTTCTTCAGGAGTCCGCCCCAGCAGCCGCAGCAGGCGCTCCTGCCATCCTTTAAGCTCTTCCAGGTTGAAGGCATTTTCCAAGCTGTAGAGGGGAACGCGGTGGGAAACCGTAGGAAACTGCTCAGCGGGTTTTTCCCCTACCCGCTGGGTGGGGCTGTCGGGGGTAATCAGCTCGGGATGGGCCTGCTCTAGCTCCTGCAGCTCGCGGTAGAGGCGGTCGTAAACGCTGTCTTCCAGGATGGGGGCATTGTGGACGTAGTAGGCGATGCTGGCTTTTTGCAGCAGGGCGCGCAGCTCACGGGCGCGTTCTTCCAGTTTGGGATCCATACCGTCGTATCCAGCTAGCCCCTAGGGGAGCACTACGCTTGTTCTAGCAGCCTTGGGGAGGCGTATCTGCCAATTTTTGCTCCTGCAGGTATTGGTAGGCTTGGGCGGCAGCGGCGATTTCCGCCGCCTTTTTAGAGCGCCCCTCGCCACGGCCCCAGCATTGGCCTTGGCCCCAAACTTCCATGGTGAAACGGGGCGGGTGCTCCTGGGCAGCCACGAGGCGGTACTCTGGCAAAATGCCCCACCAGCGCTGGGTTAGCTCCTGCAGCGCAGCCTTGGGGTTGCGACGAGTGGGATCCTGGAACCACTGCTCCACCCGTTGGCGAAAGTGGGGATCCAGCCAGGGGTGCAGCCGGGACAGGGTGTGGATGCCCCAGCTTAGGTACAGGGATCCCAGCAGGGCCTCAAAAGCATCCGCCAAGCGTCGTGCCCGACCCGCCAAGTCGTTTTGGCAGCTAGATCCCAGCTCGAGGTAACGCTCCAGGCCATGCAGATCCGCCAGTTCCGCTAGGTGAGCATCGCTGATGAGATCGGAGCGAATTGCTGTTAATTCTCCTACTGACAGGTGAGGATAGGACTGGAACAAGAACTCAGTGGCCAAAATCCGTAGGACGGAATCCCCCAGAAACTCCAGCCGGTCGTTGTTGCGCTGGCCATCCCGGGAAGGGTGAATCAAAGCCTGATCCAGTAAGTCCCAGCGCAATTGCTCCAGCCAGGTGGGATCTTTGAACCCTAGGCGAGCTAGCAATTGCTCCAGCAAGCGACGACGGGGCAAGATGAGTTCAACCATACCGCTCAAACCAGACTTGCAGCCCCTTGACGGAGGAGGGCAGGAAGGCAAAACCGCCCTTAACCCCCTAGGCGCTGAGTTTCTGTCCAAATCATACATAGTCGCTGCTGGGGATCGCGGTAACGTGGGGATAGGAGCCTAGAGGCTCCAAGGGCAAGCAAAGAGTGCGGTCTCATGCTGCCGAGTGGCTCCAAAAACCCCGCCCAGCCAGCGGCCCAGTCTGGGCAAGAAGTTGAGTCTCCAGGCCCGCGGACCACAGCTCCCTACGTGGTGTTGCATGGCCATTTCTACCAGCCACCGCGCGAGGATCCCTGGCTGAACCGCATTGAGCGCCAGCCCAGCGCCCACCCCTTCCACGACTGGAACGAGCGCATTCTGGCGGAGTGCTATCGGCCCAACGCCTTTGCCCGCATCCTTGATGAGCAAGGGCAGGTGGTGCGCATTGTCAATAACTATGAGTTCATGAGTTTTAACTTCGGCCCCACCCTCCTTGCCTGGCTGGAGGAGCACGACGTTGAGGTCTACCAGCGCATCCTGGCTGCCGACCGTCTCAGCGCCGAGCGACTGGAGGGAAAGGGCAATGCCATTGCCCAGGTCTACAACCACGTCATCCTGCCCCTAGCCAGTGAGCGGGACAAGTACACGCAGATCCGCTGGGGAATCGCCGATTTCCAGCATCGCTTTGGCCGCTTCCCCGAAGGCATGTGGCTGGCGGAAACCGCTATCGATGCAGCAACGGTTAAGGCCTTGGTCGACTGCGGGATCCGCTTTGTCATCCTAGCCCCCAGCCAGGCGCAGCGCATTCGCCCTTTGGGGCAAACGGAATGGATCGATGTCAGCCAGGGCCAGATCGATCCCAGCCGGCCCTATCGCTGCTTTACCCCCGACCGAGGCGGCTACCTAGATGTTTTTTTCTTTGACGGCCCCATCTCCCGCGACCTTGGCTTTGGCGATATTGCCTACAGCACCCAGGCGCTGGCGGAGCGGCTCCAGTTGGCCATTCGCCCCGACCGAGAAGTCCAACTCATCAACTGTGCCACGGATGGCGAGACCTTTGGCCACCACAAACGCGGAACCGAGCGTACCCTGGCCTATGCCTTCTGCGAGGAGTTTCCCCGCCGAGGCTGGCAAGTGGGCAACTACGCCCATTTCCTCAGCCACCACCCTCCCACCTGGGAGGTGCAACTAAAGCCAGTTACTGCCTGGAGCTGTGCCCATGGGGTGGGGCGGTGGTCACGGGACTGTGGCTGTGGGGCAGTGCCTGGCTGGCACCAACGCTGGCGGCAACCGCTGCGGGAGGCCCTCAACTGGCTGCGGGATCAGTTGGCCGAGATCTACGAGACGGAGGCTAAGGCCTACCTGCGGGATCCCTGGCTGGCTCGGGATCGCTACATCGAGGTGATCCTGGATCGGGAGCGCAGGGAGGCATTTTTGCAGGAGCACCAAAGCCACCGCCTCACTGCCGAAGACCGGGTGCAGGTGCTGCGCCTGTTGGAGATGCAGCGCTACAGCCAACTGATGTTCACCAGTTGCGGCTGGTTCTTTGAAGAACTCGCTCGCCCTGAGGGGGTGCAAATCCTGCGCTATGCGGCGCGGGCCATTGAGTTGGCAGCGGCTGCCACCAAGGTGGATCTGGAGGAGGAGTTTCTGCTTCGCTTAAGCAAGGCCCCCAGCAACCTCGAACTCTACAAAGACGGCCGAGGAGTTTACCAAGCTTTGGTGCGCCCCCGCCGGGTTAGCCCGCAGCGGCTCGTGGCCCAGCACGCCATGCTTTCCCTGGTCAACGGCGTACCTCGCTCCTCTGGGTATGTGCTGGAGCCGGTGGATCAGGAGCGCCTAGCTATAGGAGGATCCACGCTACTGGTGGGGAGGGTGAAGCTCTCTTTTCCCACCACCTCTGAAGAGCACGACCTCACCTACGCTCTACTCCACCTGGGCGGCTGGGACTTTCAATGTGGCGTCAAGCCGTTTCCAGGGCAGCGCGGCTACGAGCAGTTGAAAGCCAGTCTGCTGTCTAGCTCCCGCAGCCGCATCCAGCTCGTCCTAACCCTGCAAGAGCTGCTGGGACCGGAAACCTTCGACCTCAACGCCCTAACGGAGGAAGACCGGCAGCAGATGTTGCGCTGGCTTACCCAGGACACGTTGGAGCGCTTGGCCCAGCTCTATCGCCAAACCTACCTGGAGAATTACGGGGTTTTGATGGCTTTTCGGGCCGATGGCCTGCCGATCCCGGAAGAGCTGTTGGCCGCCGCCCAGATTACCCTCAACCAGCGCCTATTGAGCAGCTTACGGGCCATGGAAATAGAAGAGGGCAAGCGGGATCACCTGCTGGAGTTGCGAGCAATTGCCCGCGAGGCAGAGCAGTTGGGGTGTCAGTTGCGGCAGGAAGAGGCAGCCCGGGTCTTGGATCGGCTCTTGCAGCGGGGGATGTGGCAGCTGGCCCAGGCAGCCGACTCGGAAACCCTCAGCGAGCAGCTCCACAACTTGGAAGAGTGGCTGCAACTGGCTGCCGATCTGGGCCTGCCCATCCGCTTGGATCGCCTCCAAGAGCTCTACCTACTGGGATTGGAGCGCCGGCGTTCAGAACTACTCCGCAGCAGCCTAGAGCGTGCCCCTGGCCGGATCCCTGCCGAAACCCTACGCCGCTTGCTTCAGCTGGGACAACAGCTTCGCATTAATGTCGGTGCCTGGCTACAGCAGCTACCGCCCCCGGCCGCTACCGAGGGCTAGCCCAGCTCCCATCGGGATGACAGGATTCGAACCTGCGGCCCCTTCGTCCCGAACGAAGTGCGCTACCAAGCTGCGCTACATCCCGTGATCCAACTTACAGCGCAACAATTCTAGCACGCTGACTAGCCAAGCACGATCCTCGCCGAGCCAATCTGCGCTAAGCTGCAAGAGCCCACCTTTCCGTAGGCGAGGTATGCCTCAGCCCAAGGGTTTTAGCCCCTCGCAGCCCGAAAAACAGGCAGCAAAGACCAAAGCCGCCAAGCGCAAGGAAGCAGCCAAACGCTACGACGAGCTGAAAGCCAAAGGAATGCCGGAGTTTGCCATTTTTGCCCGGCGCCGCCAGGCTGAGCCCGGCAAACCCAACCCTTGGCTGCCTGTGGGATCCCTGGCGGTCAGTCGCTCCAGCGCCATCCACCAGGCCATCTTCCAAAACGAGGAAGAGCTTAAAAAAGCAGCCGTCCGCCTCTTTCCCCGTCTTGGCAAAGTTAAAGACGAGCTGGAATTTGGCTTTCGCCTCAAAGACAAAGAGTTTCAGGACGAACCTATTCAGGTGGCAGTCCGACCCCAGCCTTCGCCCTTTCGGCTTTGGATGGACAAGGTGCGCAGGTGGCTGGGCCTGGGCAAAAGAGCTACCCAAACCTCCAAGAAAGGCTAGGTGTGGCAAATGTGCTCCCTGTCGCAGGAAGGGCTGGGGGAGCAAAAGAAGCACAGCCCTTGGGGAGAGCTAGGTGACGACGTCCGGCTGCTGCCGACCAGTGCGGGCGCGGATTTGGGCAAAGTGATCCGCTAGCTGGATCAGCTCAGCCAGGGCCGCCTGGGGATCCAAACCCTGCCGCCTGGGATCTGGCTCAAACCGCTCCAAGTACACCCGCAGGGTGGCGCCGTGGGTGCCGGTGCCAGAGAGGCGATAGACGATGCGCGAGCCATCCTCAAAGCCGATGCGGATCCCTTGGTGGCGGCTGGTGCTGCCGTCTACGGGATCGGTGTAGCTGAAGTCATCGGCATAGGCCACCGTCTGCGCGCCAAAGCGCTGTCCCACCCAGCCGGACACAGAGCGCCGCAAGTGCTCCATCAGCTCCTCGGCCACCTCCACCGGCAGCCCCTCGTAGTCGTGGCGGGAGTAGAAGTTGCGTCCGTAGGTGCGCCAGTGCTCTTCCACAATCTGCCGCACCGACTGCCGCCGCACGGCGAGGATGTTGAGCCAAAAGAGAACAGCCCAGAGGCCATCTTTTTCGCGGATGTGGTTGGAGCCGGTGCCGAAGCTCTCCTCGCCGCAGAGGGTGACTTTGCCGGCATCCAGGAGGTTGCCGAAAAATTTCCAGCCCGTAGGGGTTTCGTAGCAAGGGATCCCCAGCTTGGCCGCCACTCGGTCTGCCGCCTGGCTGGTGGGCATGGAGCGGGCGATCCCGGCCAGCCCCTCCCGGTAGCCGGGCACCCAGTGGGCGTTGGCAGCCAACACTGCCAGGCTATCGCTAGGAGTTACGTAGAACTGGCGGCCCAGGATCATGTTGCGATCCCCATCCCCGTCGGAGGCAGCGCCGAAATCCGGCCCATCCTCCCGAAACAGCAGCTCCACCAGGGCGCGGGCATGCACCAGGTTGGGATCCGGGTGGAGGCCGCCAAAATCCGGCAGCGGCTGGCCGTTAAGGACACTGCCCTGGGGCGCTCCTAGAGCTTTCTCCAGAATGGCGTGGGCATAGGGGCCAGTGACGGCGTGCATGGCGTCGAAGGCGATGCGAACCCCAGAAGCCAGGTAGTCGCGGATGGCGTCAAAATCGAATAGGCGCTGCATTAGATCCAGATAGTCGGCCACAGGGTCGATAACGCAGACCGTCAGGGATCCCAGCCGTTGCTCCCCCAGGCGATCCAGATCTACGTCCGGGGCCTCTAGGATGCGGTACTCGCGGATCCGCTGGGTGCGGGCGTAGATGGCCTCGGTCACCTTCTCCGGGGCGGGGCCGCCGTTGCCGATGTTGTACTTGATGCCAAAGTCTCCTTGCGGACCGCCGGGGTTGTGGCTGGCTGAGAGGATGATGCCGCCGTAAGCTCCGTATTTGCGGATGAGGCAGGAGACCGCTGGCGTGGAGAGGATCCCCCCTTGACCTACCAACACCCGCCCAATGCCATTGGCTGCCGCCATCTTGAGCAGGATCTGGATAGCCTCTCGGTTGTAGTAGCGGCCATCTCCCCCAACCACCAAGGTTTGGCCGGCAGATCCCTCGAGGACGTCAAAGATGGATTGGACAAAGTTCTCCAGGTAGTGGGGCTGCTGGAACACCTGTACCGGCTTGCGCAGGCCGGAAGTGCCAGGTCTTTGGTCAGGGAAGGGGGCAGTGGTGACCGTGCGGACGCTCATACCCTAGGCTGGCGAAACTATCCCGTTCCTCGAGGCAGAACTTGGCCAGAGCGGTACCTGAACCTGCTACTTCACTAGCTCGAAGATGTTGAACATGGGCAGGTACATGGCCACAATGATGCAGCCCACCATACCACCCAAGATCACAATCATCAAAGGCTCAAGCAAGCTGGTCAGGGCGCGCACTGCCTCCTCCACTTCCAGCTCGTAGAAGTCGGCTGTCTTCATCAGCATGGCATCCAGCTCCCCCGTCTCCTCGCCGACGCTGATCATCTGAATGGCCATCAGGGGAAACACCTTGGCCTTAGCTAGGGCAGGGGCGATCTGCCCCCCCTCCGAGATGGATTGGCGAGCGGCGTCGATGGCGTTGGCCACCACCTGGTTGCCTGAGGTGTCCCGCACAATTTCCAAGGCAGTCAGCACCGGCACGCCAGAGCGGGTGAGAGCGCCAAAGGTGCGGCAGAATCGGGCCACCGCCGATTTCTGGACCAGATCTCCAAAGAGCGGCAGTTTCAGGGCCAGCGCGTCGATGGTCTCCTTGCCAGCCGGGGTGCGGTAGAAGCGGCGAAAGGCAAAAAAGACCATTACCAGAAAGCCCACCAGACCCAAGCTGTACTGGGGTGTGCGTAGGAACTTGCTGACGTTGATGAAAAACTGAGTAAAGCCAGGCAGCTCCCCCCCCAAGTCGTTGTAGATGCTCTCAAAAGTGGGCAAGATGAAGAGCACCATGCCCAAGAAGATCAAGATGGCCAAGATGGTTACCACCACTGGGTAGGTCATGGCCGACTTGATCTGCTTCTGCAGGCGATCCATGTCCTCCAGCAGCTTGGCCAGGCGGTTGAGCACCTCATCGAGCACGCCGCCCACTTCCCCTGCCTGCACCATGCTGCAGTAGAGGCTGTCGAAAGCATCTGGATAGGGGCGGATGGAGTCGGAGAGGTTTTTCCCTGCCTCCACCTCTGCACGGATGGCCCTCAGGTATTTTTTGAGCTTGGGGTTGCCAGTCTGCTCCTCCATGATGGTGAGAGAGCGAACCATCGACACGCCGGCGTTGATGAGAGCAGCAAATTGCCGGGAGAACACCGCCTTGTCGCGAATGTCGATGGACCGCAGCATCGAGAAACCGAAAGACGTATCCAGGGAGAAAAAGGGCTTCTCCTCCTGAATGTCCTCCGGTTTGGCGAAAATCCCCTCGCGGCGCAGCCGTGCGCGAGCCTCGGTCAAGTTGTTGGCCACCACCGTCAGGCGTACCGGCTGACCGGCCTTTAACCCCCGAACCTTGTAGCGCGGCATGGCTTACCCCTGCTTGGATGCTTGCTAAAACTCCGGAGTGGGATCCCTTGGCTCAGTCTTGCAACCTCAGCCAAACCGCCACTCTCCCCCAGCTAGAGCTTAGCTACAGATGAGGCCGGCGGCCAGAGGTTGGCGGGGAACTTCCAGGCAGGGATCTCTAGCGACGGACAGCAGCCGCTGCTGGCCGCTGCTGTTGAACTGCCGCGGCTGGGGAAGGCCCGACGACGTTGCCCAAAAGCCGCTGCAACTCCTCAGGACGAGAGGTCTTGGACATGGCCGTCTCGAAGTCAATCTTGCCCTGCAGGTAGAGGTTGGCCAGATCCTGCTCCAGGGTTTTCATGCCCTGCTTGCCGCCCGTCTGGATGGCCGAGTAGATCTGGGCCGTCTTGCCCTCCCGAATGAGGTTGGCGATGGCTGGGGTGACCACCATGATCTCCTGCACCAGCACCCGGCCTGGCTCCCCTGGCTTGGGGTTGAGGCGGCGGGCCAAAGTTTGCGAGAAGACAGCCTTGAGAGAGTTAGAAAGCTGCACGCGAATCTGCTGCTGTTGCTCTGGCGGGAACACGTCCACCAGGCGATCCACCGTCTGGGCAGCCGAGCTGGTGTGCACCGTGGCAAAGCAGAGGTGTCCGGTTTCGGCGGCGGTGATGGCCAACTGGATGGTCTCCAGATCCCGCATCTCCCCAATCAAAATCACATCCGGATCTTCCCGCATCGCCGCCCGCAGGGCATTGGCAAAGCTCTTGGTGTCTTCGCCCAACTGCCGCTGGTGGATGATGCTGCGGATGGGGGTGTAGATATACTCAATGGGATCCTCAATGGTGAGGATGTGCTCAGCTCGCTCGCGGTTGATGAAGTCAATGATAGCGGCCAAAGTGGTGGATTTGCCGGATCCCGTTGGCCCGGTTACCAGCACCAGGCCCCGCGGCAGTCGCGCAACTTCCTTGCAGATGTCGGGCAAGCCCAGCTTGTCGATGCTGGGGATTTCCGAGGCCAGAGCTCGCATAGCACAGGCATAGCTGCCCCGTTCGCGATAGACGTTGACCCGGAAGCGCCCGATCCCGCGCACGCCGTAGGAGCAGTCCAACTCCCAGTTCTGCTCCAATTGTTTGCGCTGGGTGTTGTTCAACATGCTGAAAATGAGCCGCTGCACCTCCTCAGGCGTGAGGGGATCATACTCTGTTGGCTGGAGTTCGCCATTGATGCGGAAGTAGGGAGGCAAGCCGGCTGAGATGTGGATATCGGAACCGCCCCTCCGGATAATTTCTTCCATCAGGTCTTCGATCATCAGTTGTTTCATAGGACTTCCCTCTCCAATCAATGGCGTGAGTTGCTCTGTTGAAGCTAACAAGAGTCAAACTAAAACTTCGGCGTCAAGCAGTACGGACAATCCATCCACTCCACCCGCAGGGCAGCACCGCAGTTGCGGCAGGTGCTGAGGGCCTTGGCGCGAGCCTTCAGCTCGGTTTCCAAGCCTTTGTCGGTGAGGACAACTCGATCCACCTCCTCTAGCGTGGTTAGCCCCTGCTTCACCAGCATCAGGCTATAGGCCAA
>NZ_JANSHF010000013.1:0-58224 GCF_047461475.1 Synechococcus sp. WC10meta | reverse complement strand
TATGAGCCGCGTGCTCGGCATAGATTTCGGCGAGAAGCGTCTGGGCTTAGCTCTCAGCGACGAGAGCCGCACGCTCGCTAGCCCCTTGGCTGTCTATGAACGCAAAGACCTCCAGAGCGATCTGCGCTTTCTCCGCGATCTTATATTGCGTTATCAGATCACAGAGATCGTGCTGGGGCTGCCCCTCAACATGGACGGCTCGCTGGGGCCGAAAGCCCAGCAAGTTTTGGAGTTCAAAAGAGCCCTTGAGGAGTCGCTCAAGCTCCCCGTGCACACGTTCGATGAACGATTCACGACAGCCGAGGCCGAGCGCGCCCTGCTTGAAGCGAATATGAGCCGTCGCCAGCGCAAAGCCAAGCGCGACGCCCTCGCCGCCGTCTTGATCTTGCAAGGGTATCTGCAACAGTCTACTTAAATTTAATCTTCTGAATTCGATGGTTCCCCTCTTCGGCGACGTAGATGACCCCATCGGGGTCAACAGCGAGATCTACGGGCTGGTTAAACTGCCCATCGCCCGCTCCAAGACTGCCCCACTTCGCAATGAACGCCCCGTCCCCAGAGAATTTCTGGATTCTATCGTTCCCCGTGTCGGCCACGTAGACGAAGCCGTGAGCATCTACGGCGATCCCCCTAGGGGCTTGGAATTGCCCCTCGCGATCCCCTGGAGACCCCCATTGCCCCAGATACGACCCATCAGCCATAAATTTCTGAACCCTCCCGTTGCCGGTGTCGAGCACATAGACGATTCCCTGACTGCTCACGGCAATATCGTTGGGGGAGTTAAACTGTGCCTCGGCTTGGCCAAACATCCCCCAGCGCGCGATCAAGACGCCCGTCGGGCTGAATTTCTGAATTCGGTTATTGACTTTATCGGCGACGTAGACGTTGCCCGCCGGGTCAGTCGCGACCCCTGTGGGAAAACTAAACTGTCCTTCGCCCGTCCCTAGGCTGCCCCACTTTGTTATAAAAGCCCCGCTCTCCGTGAATTTCTGGATTCGTTGATTCCCCGCGTCGGCGACGTAGACGTTGCCCTGATAATCTACAGCGATCCCCAGTGGCCCGGTGAACTGGCCGTTGCCGCTGCCGCGTCCACCCCACTGGGCGAGCAACTGCCCATCGCTTGTAAACTTTTGCACGCGATCCAGACCGAAATCCGTCACGTAGACGCGCCTGCGATCGTCGAGGGCAATGTGCGATACCCCGTTGAATTGGGCCTCTCCCGCCCCGCGCGTCCCCCACTTCCCCAAGACCTCAATGAGCATGACGGCCTCAAAGCTAAATTCCACAGGAATGCTCTGGTTGCCTGCTTCGTCTATTAACGTGAGGCGGAGCCGAACTCTTTGAGGGATCTTCGAGAAGACGAAGAACGGAAAGCTTCCGCTTGTTTGGCCCTTAATCTTGGGGTTGAAGCGAAACGGCGCGAAATCTACAGCTTCGACAACGTCGAAGCGCGCTTGCACGATATCGCCGTCGGCATCGCGGAAGCGCACCGCACCGAACACCTTGCTTCCATCAGCGGGGATGGTCGGCCGCAAGTCTACTCCCAAGATCTCTGGAGAGAGCGGGCTGCCCCCACCCCCTTGCAGTTGCGCGTACCCCAACACCGCGAGAACGCCCAATACGACGCCCGCCCACACCCAGCGGACCAGGCCCTTCATAGCCGTGACCTCCTCCCTTCACGGCTTTATCTATAGCACCGTGACTTTTGCCTGACAAGGGCAGCTGTCCCCTGAGCGCCGTCTTGGGCGTCTAGGGCTTCAACCCCTGAGGGAAGAGATCGCTACGATAGAGCCGGAAGCTTCGGTCGCGCTCGGTCGTGTCGTTTGTGAGGGCTACCAGACGATCTCCAGAAAGATAGAGCTTCAGGGTGAATTGTTCATCTTTGAGGAGATACTCGTCAGCTTCTAGCGTAGAGCTGCCATCGCTGAGCTGGACAGGTCTCAAATATTCCAAGAGCACCCAAATCTCTCGATCGCGACGGTCGCCTCGTAAGCTGATCACTTTGAGTTTTTGAGCAGCCTCGCGCGTGGCCCACAGGGGCAGGATCGCGTAAGAGCTGAACATCCCTAAGAGTAAGAACGGCTCTTCAGGAAGGGCGATCTCGGTCTTTTTCTGCCCGTCGTCAATGATCGCGATAGTCGCGCCAAAGCTCGCGCTCACGTGTCGGTTGCCGATCCCGATGGGGCCGTCCAGTGCGAGCTGATAGCTGATGGGGCGCCGCTGCGCCGTGAACTCTATAGCTTGGACGAACGTCGCTTGGGCGCTGAAGAACGCGATCTTAAAATTCAGCGTTCCCTGCGAGCGGAGCGAGAGCGTACCATCTTCGCGACGCTCGAGGGTGTATTCTTCCGTGCCCAGGCGCTGCCCACGAGCTTCGATGACGAGCGTCCCGCTGTCAATGATCCCGCTCAAGAATTTCGGAAGCTCGTCTGATACTTCAGAAGGCGGCTCCGACGGCGGAGCTGCCGGAGGGGGCTCGGGCAGAGGCGGCACCGGCGGCAACGCCGTCGTGCTTGATGGCGCTCCCGGCCCCAACGCCCACCACAGCCAGCCTGCTGCGCCACCAGCTATGACACAACAAACTACCCCGATAATAAAATATCGCTTGCGCATCTTGCTTTCTGTTTTACCAAATTTCCCGTTCGCCGTCCAGAGGGATTTGACGCCACCCGTACCCGATAGAGTACAATCTTCGCACAATACTTATGAAAAAACTCTTATTGGCTCTGACGGTTTTCGTCGTCTTCGATATTGAAAGTGTGTGGGCGCAACCGCGCCTTGGGCCGCTCTGCGGGTACACGCCGCCGCGCAGCGAGTTTCGAGACTTCAAGCTCTCTGCGAACTATCGCTACTATAACGATCAGTTCGCGGACGATCGCGACAACGTCAACTCCGGGAGCTTCCGGGCTTCGTTCTCTCGGCTGCTCGATGCGCCCGCGTTCGGGCTCTCCCAGCAGGCTAACCTCAAGCTCGATCTTTCCAAAGACGCGCTCAGCTACCAAGCCGACGGCGCCATGAATCTTCGGGCGTATCTTGAGCAGACGAATCTCTTTGGGTTTGTTGGTTTCGAAGCCCAAGGGGCAACGGCGTTTCTCAACCCTGGCCTGCGGGTTTCAGCAGGCTTGGGGTACGGGCGCTTTAAAGATGTGACGGCGCTCTCCAAAGCCCTCAAGATCCAAGAGCGTTTGCTCAACCTCAAGGCGCTCTCGGCGCCCCTGCCCGCCGCGGTGCTCTTTGAGGTAGCCGACACTATCGGGCGCCGCCTCGAATTCCCCGATGTAGCAAGCCTCGTCCAGAGATTAGAAGAGATCATCGAAGCGACGGGCTTCGTCCCCCAGGGGCAACTGGGAGCTGTCGCGCTCCTGCGCATTGAAGAGATTCTCAACGAAACTGCTGACGAGAAGCTGTGCGGCTGGGAATTGCGCGTAGGGATGGGCTATGAGCTGCTTGATCCACACGGGGGAACTCGTGATTGGCTCACGCTGGCGTCGTTTGAGTACGCGCTCGCGCCTGCGCCACGCTCGCAGTTCAAGAGCAGTCTGCGCTTCAGCTCCTCGCTCGCCCTTTTAGAAGATTATGTGCTCATCGCCCAGGCGCACTATGGGTTTCGCATCAGCGAGAGCATAGACGCTCAAGCGTCGTATAACTTCGTGCGCACGCAGATCAAAGATCGCACTCCTTTGGATATTCAGAGTCTCGAGCTGCGCTTGACGTTCCAAGTCCAGGCCAATCTCAATCTTGCGGTGCAGCTCGAATTCACGCTGGCGAGCGACTTTGAAGAGTGGACTCAAGGGCTGACGATCACGGCGAACTATGATCTTTTCTAGGGCTTATCTCCCCTCACCCCTTAGCTCACCTCTTCCTCCGAGGGGAGAGGGGATGGGGGTGAGGGTGAAGAAAAGAGTTCTGATAAGTATCGTCGTCTATATGCTCATCGTGTGCTTGGTTTCAGGGGAGCTCCGCGCCGAGCGCCCGATGCAGCCGACAGATTATATCTTTCTCGAATTTCTCTTTGGCGTGCAAGGGGCGATCGTCGGGGGCGGGCTGGGATTCTATGCGACATATTGGACGCTCTCAGTAGTGCAGCCCTGTCCGCCGACCCAGCCGGAGCGCCGCGCCTGTGAGCTGGGAACATCGCTCATCTCGCTGATCGTCGGGCCCAATCTGGGGATTCCTCCAGGAGCGACGTTTCTGGGAGTGGCGCTCGCCGGAGCGATCGTCGGGGTGCAGGGGAATGTATTCTTAGCTTTTGCCGGGAGCATCGTCGGCACTATCGTAGGAACAGCGGTCGCCGGCAACTGGGTGCTCGAGCCCACGGATCTTTCGCTCGTCGTAAACCCGGTGACGATGGCCGCGCTGGGCGCGACGCTCGGCTACAACATCGGCGCCACGATCGCCTCCCCTCAAGAGTCCACCCTGACGTATAGAGTCGTGCTCCTTGAACGTCGCTTCTAACTGTTAGGTGACCTTCAGCTCTTCTAAGAACTTCGTCAGGTCGATCATCGGTCGGCCCTGGTCGTCCGCGATCGTCTGTTTGGCCGGAGGCGCCTCCCGGTAGAACGGGATCCTCTGAAGGATTCGGTCTTCGTAGGGCGGCACCGTCTCGTTCTTCAGCAAGACTCCAATGGGGATGCGATCGCCCCATTCCAGGGCTTTTTCGATGAATTTATTGAGCTTCGCGGTAATCTCGGCGTCGCTCATCCCTGGCGTGATGAGCGGGTCATAGCCCTGCTCGTCGAGCTTGTAGACGCGCGGGAGGGGCTTGCCCGTCTGCGGGTCTTTGCGGTCCTCGCCGCCGTACCACTCGCGCGTGTTGATGTCGTTATACGTTGGGCAGGGCTGGAGCACGTCAATGAACGCCGAGCCGTTATGGGCGATCGCTTGCTTGATGATGCTCACCAAGTGCTTGATATCATAGGCGTAGCTGCGCGCGATGAACGTATACCCAGCCGCGAGCGCGATCATCAAGGGGTTGATCCCTTGATTGATGTTGGGCTGTGGGAGGGATTTTGTCTGCATACCCAGCTT
This sequence comes from Synechococcus sp. WC10meta, assembly GCF_047461475.1. Taxonomy (NCBI): domain Bacteria; kingdom Bacillati; phylum Cyanobacteriota; class Cyanophyceae; order Synechococcales; family Synechococcaceae; genus Synechococcus; species Synechococcus sp. WC10meta. The sequence continues at coordinate 53,196 of NZ_JANSHF010000013.1, read as the reverse complement.
CAGCGTTGGCGAGGCTTGGCCCTTGGTCAGGCCGTAGACCCCGTTGTTGTGCAGAATGTACGTGATATCCACGTTGCGTCGGCCGGCGTTGACGAAGTGCCCCGCGCCGATGCCCAGGCCGTCGCCATCGCCGCCGACGGCGATCACAGTAAGATCGGGGTTGGCGAGCTTCGCCCCCGTAGCGTAGGGCAGGACGCGCCCATGCAGCGTGTGAATCCCGTATGTGTTGATATAGTGCGGGGTCTTGCCCGAACAGCCGATCCCCGAAAAGACCGCCACGCGATGGGGCTCTAAGTCGAGCTCAGCCAGGGCCATCTGCACTGCATTCAAAATCCCGAAGTCCCCGCAATTATGAAGGGTCGCGCACTCGCTCACATAGCTGTGAACCCCCTCGACTTCAAGGTTCCACACCGGGCCGTCATACTCGAAGGTCTCGATGTCTGCTACGGGGACCATCACGAAGTTCTGCCCGATCACTGTTGAGGGGGGCTTGCCTGTGGGCAATTTCTTGGGCTTTACGCCCAATATCTCCATCAAGCGTTCGTAGTCCCGTGCACTCGTGACGAAGATGCTATAGACTTCGCGGTGGCCTGGGCGAGCGGGCGTGGTATAGACCGAGGGCACGATCCCTTGGCGCAGGAGCAACAGCTTGAGCTGCTCTCGCAGCGTCTTCGAGATGGTCTTATAGCTGGCCCGGGCTCGTCGAGAATCTACCCAGCCATCGCCGCGCCAGAGCCCCTTGAGCAACTCCCGCTGGTGCAGTGGGGGCAAGAGCATCAGCTCATGGGGAATTTTCTTGTTTGCAGCTCCATCGCCGAACCATTCTTTGAAGGCTCGCGCCAATCGCGCAGAATGCACAGCCAGCTCGATGGTGTTGCGAGAGGGTCTTTCGGTCACCGACACGTGTAACCCGAAGAGCTTGGCCACGATCGTCTCTATATCGCGCACAAGTGCCCTCTCTTTTCTGTGAACAGTGAAGCAAACGGAAGCTTCGAGATAGTCTTTCTCACTCGAGCGATGGTCTATCCACCCTTCAGAAAGATAATACCCTGCTAGACGCAGAAAATCAGGAGTAATGGGGACGCGCTCTGGCAGTGGGGTGCTGTGCCGATCTTTCTCCTTGGGGGATGGGAGCTGTAAGCTCTCTTGGGGAACGACCTCAGCGGGGATAGGATACGCCAAATAGTCCCCTTTGTGGATTTGGTCAGCTCGTTCCCAGATCAGCTCGAACTTCTCATTGTGTCGCTTCGGGTGAGCTCGTCTTGCGATGAGCACGGGATGCTCTGGGGTGAGCGTGACCTCTCCCAGACACTTCGCGCGGATCTTGTACATCATCCCCTGGTGGCGGTGGCTGAAGACCTCCGTCACCCTGTGGTAGCGCCCGTCCCACCCCAGCACCCGATCGCCTTCCTTGATGGATTCGATGGGCTTGACATCGGGGTTTGTGTGGATGAGCGAGCCGGGCAGCACACAGCCCGGGCACCAGTTGTTGTGCACGTCCGTCTTGTAGTCTTGCGGCTTACGCGCCATGCGTCAACACCATCCTTCGTGGGGCTTTGCCAGAAAGAATCTGCTTCACAGCGTCATAGACTTCGTCCATAGTGATGGGCCGTCCGTTGAATTTGACGATCAGATGGTCCATAGCGATCCCGGTAGATTCGCGCACCAGCCCGGCAAACTGCCCTGAGTAGTTATTCTCAATGCAGACGCGACGCTTCGCCTTCTGCAACAGCTGGGCTAAGTCGTCGCTGGGCAGGGGGCAGAGCAGCCGACACTGCACGAAACAGACCGAGTGCTTTTCAGCGTGCAAGACTTCGAGAGCATCGAGAATAGCCCCCTTGGGCGAGCCCCAACTGAGTAGCAACACTTCAGCGTTGGGATCGCCAAAGATAGTGAGCTTCTCAGAGAGCGGGATCTCGCGCGCGGCAACTTCTAATTTCTTGGCGCGCTTCTCCATCATCCGAACGCGCTCGATGGGGTCTTCGGTAATGTGCCCCAGCTCGTCGTGCTCATCGCCGGTGTTCCAGAAGACCCCGCCGGGGGTGCCCAAGGCAACCCGTGGGGAGATGCCCGTCTCCGTGTACGCGAATCGCTTGTAGCCCTCGCCTGCCGAACCCTTGAGCAATGCCCCTCGCTCGATGCGGCACCGCTGGGGCTCGAAGAGCGTCAGCGTTTGGCTGCTGCTGGCCAACGACTTGTCTAAGAGATGAATCACGGGCACTTGATACTTCTCGGCGTAGTTGAACGCGCGAATCTCATCGTAGAAGCACTCTTCTAAGTCTCCTGAGGCGAGCACGATTCTGGGGAACTCCCCGTGTCCGGCGTGCAGCACAAATCGGAGATCGCCCTGCTCGTGGCGGGTGGGGAGCCCGGTGCTGGGGCTGCCCCGTTGATAGAGCGTCACGACGACTGGGACTTCGTTGATGCCTGCCCAGCCCAACGCTTCGACCATGAGCGAAAAGCCCGGCCCGGAGGTGCTCGTGGCGGCGCGCGCGCCGGCGAGCGCCGCCCCCGTGGCCATGGTGATCGCGGCGATCTCGTCCTCGACTTGGACGACTAGTATTGCCCCGCGCTCGCCACCACGATCGAAGACCCCGTGGGCTTCAAGATAGGTGCTCTCGTCGGTCGCCGGGCTGATGGGGTAGTACGTCTGCACCGTGCAGCCTGCGGCGAGCTTCCCCAGGGCTGTGGCTTGGTTGCCCGTCAGATAGATGCGCGGCTCGCTCGCCTTCAGCGCTTCCAGAGCGATGGGAAAATCTTGCGCGAAGTTTTTCAAGATGTACTCATAGGCCAGCTCGCAGGCGCGCAAGTTGAGTTCAATCACTTTCTTTTTCCCCTGGAAGACGTCCTCGAGGGCTCGCTCTATGAACTTAAGATCGTAGCGCACCAGGGCGCACGACGCCGCCACGGCCATAGTATTAGCCATGCGCTTGGCTACGGAGAGCTGTGGGGCCTTCTCCCCTGTCATCTTCTGGAGAAGCTCATCGAACGGCACGGGGTAGAGCCGCACGCCGCGCGCGTGCGCGTCGTGGAGCATTCCCCCCAGAGTCTCAGGGAGATTCTTGGAGCTCAGATAGCGTTGGAGGTCATGGCGCGCGCGATGCTCCAGGGCCGCGACTTTGCTGAGCGCGGTCTCTGCGAGCTTGGGGTCGTAGATGATCGCGCCGCCGGGGTTGACATCGCGCGCATGCAGGAAGACCGTCTCGGCGTCGGCGCTCACTAAAATATCTGTGTAAGAACGAGTTGAGCGGACGGGGCGGTCGCTGACCGTAACTTGGTAGTAGCTGTGCTCGCCCATGATGTTGCTATAGTACTCGCGTTGGCCGTAGACGTACAATCCGCCGAAGGCGCAGGCTTTGGCAAAGATATTGGCAGCGGAGTCTACACCGCTGCCCTGAGCGCCTCCCACGAGCCATGATAGCTCATTCTTGCGATGCATATTCCCGACTCCTCTCGTGCAAAAGACAGACTGGGATAATCCCCGTTAAGATACTGAAATTCTCTGGGCGGTGCAACTGCCCGATCAGCTCAGGTCCAGCAAACGCAAGATTTCAACGGCTCGTAGCTGCGGCAGTCGCATCTTGGGAGATCTTCAACACGATCTGGGGAAGGCGCTCAGCAGGCACATCAAAATACAACGAAGCTGCCTCGCAAAGATTTGCCCATAATTCGTCGAGGGTCTGGCCCGTTGTGAAGATACCGTGGTGGATTCCTGCGGCTTGCCAGCAGCCTTCGTCGTAGTGTACCTCGATCTCAACTGTAGAAGGTTTCGGCTTAGCCATACTGTCCTTACTATATCATAAATAAGCCCCTGCGCCAAGAGATTGTTACCAGGGCACATCTGTGGGTTGCTCAAGCCATAGACAGAGTATTATAGGACAAGATCAGGCATCATGGTGCCAGTATTGCGCGCACGCATGCTGCATACACAACACCTACACAAGCAATATAGAGACTTGGTGTAAACAGGAATCGAGAACACGCGCGAAGCGCGAACCTTAAACAAAAATTGCCATTAACTTGCGCTGGTGCAAGTCCTGCAGGTGAGAGGAGGAACGATCGTGGATCTTTTGCTGGTGCGCAACCGGGGACTATGAAGGAAATACCTATGATGACAGGGGCTGCTCCAACCGCTTTGAGGAAAGAACGTCGAGAAAGCGCAGTTTTCTGAGTCATTTGGAATTCCCCCCTCTGAGCTCAGCTTTGATTTCCTCGACAAATCGCTTCATGTTTTCTCTCGCCTCTTCCCTGATCTTCCAAAGTTTGTCTGTCTCTATGCCGAACTCCTCCCCGATCTCTGCTAACTCTGTGTCAGAGCAAAAGCACGGGTTGTTAGCGAGCTCTTCAAGAACCTCTAAGAGAGGCCTTCCGTTAGAGAGCTCTCCCAACCGTATGCCTTCAAGGATAAACTTCTTCGCTATCTGCTCTAATTGTTGACCAAACCTCTGAGCTGCCTCCCGTGGATCAGCTCCTTCGATGAGCTCTTCGAACATCCTCTTTCTTGCTTCATGGAACGCTTGGTCGCAGCGCCGAGCCGAAGCTAGTAACTCCTCTTGGTTCCCCTCCGGTACGGAGGTCCATCCCTGTTCGAGGGCAAGACGTGTTAAAGCAACTATGCTCAAGCCAGCGTCTGCGCTCTCCCAGGCTTGGAGAACCTTCTCCTTATCCATACCTTAACCTTCCCCCTTACTGTTGTACCGGCGGATGAATCCGCCGTCTTAGCAGATGAAAGCGTGCTGAAGCACGCTCCTACAGCCGCTTCAGCGGGCTTTCATCTGCTGAGCCGGATGCTTCAGCATTCGGCTCCCAAGGATGTCTACAGAGCCAATTATAATTTTTTTTTCCCTTCGCCTGTCAAGTCCCCCAAGGGCCCTACGCTAAGAGATCGTTATCAAGGGTGAGGTGTGATGCTGGCTCAAGAAACCGACTGGGGCTAGGCATGAAACGATCTCTAATGTTACAAAAAGCCACGGGGGTTTCCCCGTGGCTTCTCGGCGCTCTTTGGCATGAGCGTTCTTACTGGAGGGCGTTTGCCCCGGCAACGACCATGAGCTTGGCTTCGACTTTGGTTGTCTCTTCCCCGACGTCAAACGCCAGCTCGCGCACCAGCCCGCTGATCGGCGCCCGCACCTCGAGCTTCTTCAGCTCAGCTTGCAGTTTCTCGCGCTCTTTGAGGTTCTTCGCCCGCGCGATCTCGTTCATGAGCTGCTCGAAGCGCACCTGGTCTTTGATCGCCAGCAGCGCCCCTTCGGCGACCATCATCCCTTGGGTCACAAAGAGCCGACTCGCTCCATTGGTCAGCTCGAAGCGCACTGAGACCAACAGTGGTTCTGGCGCTTTCTCTGTGCGATCTATCAAGACCGTCTCACGATTGATGACACGCTCCTCGATCTCGATCTGCCGGCTCTTCCCGGCGATCAGCACCCCTTGGCGAATCCATTGGAAGTCCGTCACGGCAAGCCCCATCGGATCGGCGAGCACCGTCAGGCGCACCTTCTCACCCGGCCCGACGCGCCCGTTCGTCAGCACTAACACGTTGCTCTTGAGAATCGCCATCGTGCTCTTGAACGGCTCGACTTTGACGGACTGTATGCCCGCAGGAACCCTCTTGAACTCGATCTGCAGGCCGTCGACTTCGACGCCCGTGTCGTTGGTGAAGGTGAGCGTCAGCTGCTTGCCCGGCCGCTCGCTGATGCCCGCGGAGACAGAGTCGCTGCTGTGCGATTGAGTTACCAAGATCGGTCCGGCGGCCATGAGGGCCATCACTGGCAGAGCCAGCGCCATCATGCGCACGATCTTCTTGCCCGTCATTGTGCTCACCCCTTTCTGCTGAGAGATGGACGGAATATATAGCCCCCAGGTGTGCCCTGAGTTTCACTAGTTTGCAGACTCTCCCAGTCTGCTTTACAATACAGCTATCTCAGCGTATCCCAAAGGAGGCTCGATCATGCCTGCAGAGCTCAATCAGAAAGCTCCAGACTTCACCACCAAAGTCTGTGATGGCGAAAAGTTTGAAGACTTTACGCTCAGCAAGGAGCTGGGCAAGGAGAATATCGTCTTAGCGTTCTTCCCTTTGGCGTTCAGCCCCGTCTGCACCAACGAGATGTGCTCGTTCCGCGATAATTTAAGTCAGTTTAGTTCACTAAAGGCTCGCGTCTACGGGATCAGCGTAGACAGCCCGTTTGTGCTCAACGCGTTCATCAAGGCTCACGATCTGAAGTTCAAGCTCTTGACGGACTTCAACAGAGAGATCAGCCGAGCATACGGGGTGCTCCACGAGGACTTGATGGGGCTGAAGGGGGTCTCCAAGCGCAGCGTCTTCGTGATAGACAAGCAAGGGGTAGTTCGATATAAGTGGGTGAGCGAGGACCCGCGGCAACTGCCGGACCTAGCTGCCATCCGGGGGGCGTTGGAGGGGCTTGCGTGAAAATTCTTTTAACAACGAGATTTTGGGGGCCTTGACAAGTGACTAACTCTGTGCTATAATGCGGGCGCTCCTCAAGGAAGGTCGCTCTTTGACAAGTGGATAGCATGAAGCAAAGCGCTATCTCTCTTTTACGTAAGGGAGATGGGCCCTTGAGTCTCTCTAGGATTTTCTAGAGGGTATGATCCCGGCTCAGGGTGAACGCTGGCGGCGCGCCTAACACATGCAAGTCGTGCGGCGGCAGGGCCGCAGCCTTGCTGAGGGGAGCCCCACAAGGGTTGCCCTCAGGAGGGGCTGCGGTCCTACCGCAGCGGCAAACGGGTGAGTAACACGTAGCTAACCTGCCTCCGCGACGGGGATAACCACTCGAAAGGGTGGCTAATACCCGATATGCTCACGGGGCTTCGGCCCTGCGAGGAAAGCTCCTGCAAGGGAGCGCGCGGAGAGGGGGCTGCGGCCTATCAGCTTGTTGGTGGGGTAACGGCCCACCAAGGCGATGACGGGTAGGGGGCGTGAGAGCGTGGCCCCCCACATGGGGACTGAGACACGGCCCTGACTCCTACGGGAGGCAGCAGTGGGGAATCTTCGGCAATGGGCGCAAGCCTGACCGAGCGACGCCGCGTGGGGGATGAAGGCCTTCGGGTCGTAAACCCCTTTTCAGGGGGACGAATAAGTCCGGGAGGAAATGCCCGGATGATGACGGTACCCCTGGAAGAAGCCACGGCTAACTCTGTGCCAGCAGCCGCGGTAAGACAGAGGTGGCGAGCGTTACCCGGATTCACTGGGCGTAAAGGGTGCGTAGGCGGTCGCGCGTGTCGTTGGTGAAATCTCCCTGCTCAACGGGGAGGGGTCCAACGAAACTGCGCGGCTGGAGGGCCGGAGAGGGAGGCGGAACTTCCGGAGTAGCGGTGAAATGCGTAGATACCGGAAGGTACCTCAATAGCGAAGGCAGCCTCCTGGCCGGTTCCTGACGCTGAGGCACGAAAGCGTGGGGAGCAAACCGGATTAGATACCCGGGTAGTCCACGCCCTAAACGATGCCGACTAGGTGTTGGCCTCGCACATGCTGGGCCAGTGCCGCAGCTCACGCGGTAAGTCGGCCGCCTGGGGAGTACGGCCGCAAGGTTGAAACTCAAGGGAATTGACGGGAGCCCGCACAAGCGGTGGAGCACGTGGTTCAATTCGATGGTAAGCGAAGAACCTTACCAGGGCTTGACATGCCCGTAGTAGGACCCCGAAAGGGGAACGAGCCTCCGGAGAAATCCGGAGGCAGCGGGCACAGGTGCTGCATGGCTGTCGTCAGCTCGTGCCGTGGGGCGTCGGGTTAAGTCCCATAACGAGCGCAACCCCTACCCCTAGTTGCCACCAGGTCCGCTGGGCACTCTAGGGGAACTGCCGGTGAATAGCCGGAGGAAGGAGGGGATGACGTCAAGTCAGCATGGCCCTTATGCCCTGGGCGACACACGTGCTACAATGGGCGGTACAAAGGGTCGCGAACCCGCAAGGGGGAGCCAATCCCAAAAAACCGCCCTCAGTTCGGATTGAGGTCTGCAACCCGACCTCATGAAGCCGGAATCGCTAGTAATCGCGGATCAGCCACGCCGCGGTGAATACGTACTCGGGCTTTGTACACACCGCCCGTCACACCAGCCGAGCGGGAGCGGCTCGAAGTCCCGCAAGGGCCGAAGGCCGCTTTCGTGAGGGGGGTGAAGTCGTAACAAGGTAGCCGTACGGGAACGTGCGGCTGGATCACCTCCTTTCTAAGGAGTTCTCTCCTTAGAGCTGCAGACGATCTTCCTTGAGGGCGCTTTGCTCATGCTATCCAAGCTTGTCATTCTCTTTTTTTTCTTTCCGGTCTTCTGTCCCATCGCGAAGTGACGGCAGTTGTCCCAAAAACGCGCCCTCGGCTGTCGCCCGCGTCACGAACCCGCCATCGCCACTCTACCAGAGGTCCTTCTCGTCTCTTCTTCAGCCCGCTAGAGTAAGAGCATCCCAGAGCGCTCGGATCAGGCGCTCCTTGAGAGAGTGTGGAGAGACTATGGTCAATCACTTCACGATGCTGAGCATGACCGGACGCCAAGGCGAACAGATCGCGCAAGCCCTCAGCGAGCTTGTTGAATCCACCAGCGGGCGGTTCTACAAAAAGGGCGAGGTCATCTACCAGCCAGGGGATGTAGACGAGCGGGTCTACTATATCAAGGCCGGCAAGGTGAAGTTGGCGTATCTCGATGAGAGCGGGCGCAAATTGACCTTAGCGATCTTGGGGGAAGGTGAGATCTTCGGGGAGATGGTCTTGGTCGGGGCCAAGCGCCGTGAACACTTGGCCCAAGTCTTGCAAGATGCGATCATTCACCCCATTGAGCGTGAGAAGTTCTTCTATCTCTTAGAGCGCAAGCCCTGGTTAGCCCTAGAAATTATTCAGCTCTTTGGCAAGCGGGCGCGGGATTTGGAGCAAAAGCTCGAAGATTTAGTCTTTAAAGACATCACGACGCGGCTCTCGCGCCAGTTACTCAGACTCATCGAGGAGCATGGCGAGCGGACCCCCGAGGGAACCCAGATCAGCTTCAAGATCACTCACAAAGAATTAGCTGATCTGATCGGGTCTGCCCGCGAGAACACCACCTCAGCCCTCAATCGCCTTGCCAAAGAGGGCATCTTGGACAAGAAGCGCTACTATATCATCATCAAAGATGAGGAGAAGCTCAAGGAGAAGAGCGGCACGCTCTAGAGCTTCGCGACGCTCTCAAGCAGGGCCTTCGCTTGGGAGACCGTCTGAGCGATAGCACTCAGAGGTGCCCCTCGGCTGAGCAACGCCTCCAAGACTGCTAATCTGTTCTCAAACTGTTCTCGGACCCCTTGCTTCGCTAAAGCTTCTGCCAACGCGCTCTGAGGGCTGTCTCTTATACACATCTGCAGCGTCAGATGTGTATAAGAGACAGGGCCGAGGCGGCATCGGCAAGGTCGCTGTAGTCGTGGTCAGCTGCCCGCAGCACCACATCTTCTGCCTGTAGGCCCGCCCGCTCTGCCGGGCTACCTGGCATGACCTGAGCAATGAGAATGCCGGGCTGGATGCGGGTAACCGAGGGGATCCCCAGCAGAGCAAACGTCAGCACCAGCACCAGGTAGGCAAAGGCCAAGTTGGCCAGCACTCCGGCACTCATCACCACCAGGCGATCCGCAAGGGGGCGGTTTTTCAAGAGATTCGGGTCATCGGGGGGGTAGGGGGAGCGCTCGTCATCGTCAGGAAACCCTACGTAGCCTCCCAAGGGCAGCGCGCGAATGGCATACTCTGTTTCCTTGCCCTGGTAGCGCCACAGCACGGGGCCAAACCCCAGCGAAAAGCGGTTGACGTGGATCCCTTGCAGTTTGGCTGCTGCGAAGTGGCCCGCCTCGTGCACCAGAATGAGGAGGGCTAGGATGGCGATGGAGAGAAGAATCGGCATGTGCTGGCAACAACAAAAGAGGAGACAGCTACCCTCGCAAGAGAGGGGAATTCAGCCCGAAGTCCTCGGGGCAGGGATCCTCAGAACACCTGCTCCACTTCTAGGATGTCGGGGATCCTCTCCCGCAACTTGCGCTCAATGCCCATCTTCAGGGTTAGGGTAGAACTGGGGCAGGCGCCACAGGCCCCCTGCAGGCGCAGCTTCACCACTGGGCCATCGATCTCCACCAGCTCTACATTGCCGCCATCAGCTTGCAGATAGGGGCGCAGCTCGTTGAGGACTTTTTCCACATTTTCGGCAGTTAGTTCTAGGGTTTGGGCCATGGTTCCTTCTAGCTTGCTCAGACCTTGATTGGTGGCGTTAAGCTTGACTAGCACTTAAGCCGGCCAGGGATCGCCCTTTTTCAGCATAGCCTCCTTTTTCTAGAGTTTGGGGAGGAGATCCGCCTCCAGCCCGAAGACTAGAATAGGGGGCAGGTTTGCCCCTTGCTGACAGCTTGCCATTCCCAGCAGGGGCACTTTCCGCGCCATGTTGGACATTTTACTCATTGCAATCTTCATCTTAGCGGGCTCGGGCCTTGGGTTCTACGGCCTGGATTTGCTCCCCCCTGCTGCTCTTGAAGGAGCCAACGTCGAAGGGGCGCGCGTGGTTACTGGCGGCTTTGGGGCCTTGGCAGGTTTGGCGCTGGGATCCCTGGTGCGCTGGGGCTACCGCCGCTTCGAGGCCAACGTGCGCTCGCTGCCACCGGATGTGTTGATTAGCCGCTCGGTAGGATTGGTCATTGGCCTGGTGATTGCCAACTTGGCTATGGCTCCTGTCTATTTACTGCCCCTGCCCCAGGAGCTGAACAATTTTCTGGAACCCCTGGCCTCTGTCTTCTTTAGCCTCTCCTTTGCCTACTTGGGAGTGAGTTTGGCCGATACCCACGGCCCGGCGCTGTTGCGCCTATTCAACCCTAACTATGCCCTACAGGCGGCAGCAGAAGGGAGTGTGGTGGCAGCCAGCCCCAAGGTTTTGGATACCAGCTCCATCATTGACGGGCGCGTGGCTCAGTTGATTGAGAAGGGCTTTCTGGAGGGAACGCTAGTCGTTCCCCGCTTTGTGATTGCCGAGCTACAGGCCATTGCTGACAAGGCCGATCCCCAAAAACGGGAGCGGGGTCGGAGGGGGCTGGATACGCTGCAGGCCCTTCGCCAGGCCAACCCCAACTGCTTTGTTATCCACGAAGCCAACTACCCTGACCTAAACACCGTCGACGAGAAGCTGGTGCGCCTTGCCCAAAGTGTGGGCGGGACGCTGGTAACTACTGATTACAACCTAAAGAAGGTAGCTCTGCTGCAAGGGATCAAGGTGCTGAATGTCAACGAGCTGGCCGAGGCTTTGCGGCCTATCTACATCGCTGGCGATAGCTTCGACATCAAGATTACTCGTGAGGGCAAGGAGCCAGGCCAGGGGGTAGGCTATCTGGAAGATGGCACGATGGTGGTGGTGGAAGAGGGACAGCGGGCCGTAGGCAAAACTCGCTCGGTCGTGGTTACTGGCTCCATCCAGACCTCGGCAGGGCGAATGCTCTTTGCCCGCCTTGCCGACAGAGACTCCAACCCCACTACCTCAGCTTCCTCTGCAAAAACCTAAGTTCTGGATCCCAAGAGCTTGGTTTTTCAAAGCTCAAAGCAAGGTGGGTGTGCTTCGACCGGATCTCATCCTCTACACGCAGGATCGCCAGCAGCGCTTTCAAAGCTTTTACTGGGAAGGCGCTGAGAGCTACGGCATCTACCCGCAGCAGATTGTGGCTGCCCAGCAGAGGTGGGAGTTGGTGAACGGGGAGGAGTACCAAGCCAAGCTCAGCCAGGTGTTTGCGGCAGGGGAGCCCCTGCAGCACGAATGCCAAGTCCTCTCGCCCCGCTACAAGCTGCATTTGCACCTTTGCCTCAACCCCGTGCGGGATACAGAGGGGGAGGTGGTAGCTGTTGCGGTGGTGGGTAGAGTGCTGGGGGCAACGCCCTTCAACTTGGCTGGAGGGACAAGCAAGACTCCTAGGTCGCCCTATTCCTTCAGTGACGGTGAGCCGCTCCAGGCGGTTACAGCTCAGCTTCTGCGCAGCATTGGCCACTCGGCAGGTATCCGCGAGCTGTGCCAGCAGACGGTAGAACAGTTGGGGCAGTTGTTTGGGGTGGATCGGTGTCTACTTGCCCTCTACGAGGTGGGACAGGATTTCCTGACGGTTAACGCCGAGTACCGCTGCTATCCGGAAACTCCCTCGCTGCTCAACCAGACGCTGCGGCTAGGAGATCACCCCCATTTGCTCCAGGCCCTTAGACAGGAAGAGCCAGTGGTAACAGAACGCCACCTAGCCGTGGCCATGTGCTACCGCAGCTATCCCAACAGCTTGCTTTGGCTAGAAGTGCTGCCCCCCAAGACAGCTCCTGCCTGGCAGACCGGCCACTTCCAGCTGCTGCAGATTATTGCCACCTACTTGGGTACTGCCATTGCCCACGCCAGGTTGCTCGAACAAAGTCGCCAACTGGCCACCCGTCTGCAACTGGCTAACCAAACCTTGCTTCAGAAAAACAAAGAGCTAGAGCTGGCCCGCGCCCAAGCAGAATCGGCCAACCAACTCAAAAGCCAATTTCTGGCCAACACCTCCCACGAGCTGCGCACCCCTTTAAACAGCATCATCGGCTTCATTAGGCTGGTACTGGATGGAATGGCCGAAAGCCGGGAAGAGGAGCTGGACTTTTTGCAGGAAGCCTACCGCTCTGCCCTGCACCTGTTGGCCTTAATCAACGACGTGCTGGATATTGCCAAAATTGAAGCCGGCAAACTGGAGTTGCAGTTTCAACCCTGCGACCTGCAAGCTCTCTTCAAGGATGTGGAGGCCAAAACCAGTTTGCAGGCCAGTCAAAAGGGATTGCAGCTCAGCTTTCACCTGCCCCCCACGGCGGAGCCCATTTTGCTCTACGGCGACTACCAACGCCTGCTGCAGGTGATGCTTAACCTAGTGGGCAATGCCATCAAGTTTACCCCCAAGGGTTCGGTAACGGTGCGAGCAGACCTCCTGCCTGGCGAGCCAGGGATGGCCCGCATTCGCGTTATCGACACCGGGATCGGCGTGTCGTTGGAAAAGCAGCAAAAGCTGTTCCAGGCCTTCACCCAGGTAGATGGCTCCACCACTCGCCAGTACGGGGGCACCGGCCTAGGCTTGGCCATCAGCCAACGCCTGGTGCAGGCAATGGGGGGGGAGATCCATTTCTACAGCTTGGGAGAGGGATTGGGCTCCACCGTTACCTTTACCGTGCCGCTCTACCGCCAGCCTCTCCCAGGGAGGGATCCCAACCTGCCCCAGGAGAAGACGCCGGTCTCACCCTGATTCTCCAGCCGACAGCCCACCCATGCCCTATCCCCGCAAGCGCTTTGGCCAGCATTGGCTCAAAGATCCTGCTGTCCACGCGGCAATTGTGGAGGCCGCCCAGTTGCCACCACCCCAAGAGGGCAGGGATCCCCCCTGGGTGCTGGAGATTGGCCCAGGTACGGGGCAGTTAACACGGCGGCTGTTGGCCCAAGGCGCCCAGGTGGTGGCAGTGGAGATCGATCGGGATCTGTGCCAGTTGCTGCGCAAGCGCTTTGCCAACGAGTCCCGCTTTCAGCTATTGGAGGGAGATTTTCTGCGCCTGCCGCTCCCGCCTCAGCCCCGCCTGCTGGTGGCCAACATCCCCTACAACCTCACTGGCCCCATTTTGGAGAAAGTTCTGGGATCCCCAGCCCAGCCGGTGAGGCAGTTTGAGCGCATCGTCTTGATGGTGCAAAAAGAGCTGGCTGAGCGCCTGCAGGCCAGCCCCGGCAGCAAAGCCTACGGCGCTTTGAGTGTGCGGGTGCGTTACCTAGCTGAGTGCGAGCTCATCTGTCGCGTGCCCCCCAGCGCCTTCCAGCCTCCTCCCCAAGTGGAGTCAGCAGTGGTTCGCCTCACTCCCCGCCCTGCCCCCACCCCCGCCCACGATCCCCGCTGGTTCTCCCAACTGGTTTGCCAGGGCTTCTCTGCCCGCCGCAAGCAACTTGTCAACGCTCTAAGAGGGCTCGTGGATCGCGAGACCGTGGCCGCCGCTCTGGCCCAACTCCGCCTCAGCCCCACGGCGCGCGCCGAAGAGCTGGATCTGGGCGATTGGCTGGCCCTGAGCAATCTACTGCTGGAGCAGATGCCTAGGATGGCTGCCGTTTCCGGCAAGGGAAAACCGCGGTAGGGTGAGAGGGAGTTCTCGCCCAGAACAACCTATGCTCAACAACCAGGGCAAACAGATCCTTGTTACTGGAGGTACCGGTGGGCTGGGGCTGGGAGTAACCCCTGTGCTCCTGGACACAGGGGCAGCGTTGACCTTGACCTACCGCCAAGAAGAGGAGCTGGCTGCTTTGCGGCAGCGCCTGCCAGCCAATAGCCTGGATCGGGTGCGCTTTGTGCAGGTGGACTTGCTGAACGAAGCGGCTGTGGCCCGGCTCATTGACGATCTGCCCCGCGTCGATGGCTTGGTGCACCTGGTGGGTGGCTTTGCCATGGGCCCCACCCACGAGTACAGCCTAGAAGCTTGGCGGCGCGACTTCGACCTCAATCTCACCACCACTTTTTTGGCCTGCAAGCACAGCCTGCGCAAGATGTGGCAACAGGGTTATGGACGAATCGTAACGATAGCCTCCCGAGGGGCAGTAGAACCGGGATCTCAGCTGGCGGCCTACTGTGCCTCCAAAGCCGGGGTAGTGGCCCTCACCCGCACCATTGCCGCCGAGACCAGAGGCACCGACATCACCGCCAACGTCATCCTGCCCAGCATTATTGACACCCCCGCCAATCGCGCCGCCATGGGATCTGAGCAGGCAGAGCTGTGGGTGAAGCCGGAGTCGATTGGGCAGGTGATTGCCTTTTTGGTCTCGGAAGCAGCCCGCGATCTCAGAGGGGCAGCGATCCCGGTGTATGGCAATGTCTAATCCAGTTGGTTGACCCAGCCACCAAGCACCTTACCATGATAGGAGATATGGGCTTATTTTTGTGCCGTTCTTTACTATGCTGAAGCAATGGTTCTCGGGTGGTTTACGTCGGCAAATTGGCCGCATTGAGGTGGCGGGAGTTATCGATAGCAAAACCCGGGAGCGGGTTCTCAAAGCCTTGAAAGAGGTGGAAGAAAAACAGATCCCTGCCGTGGTGCTGCGCATCGACAGCCCTGGCGGGACGGTGGCGGACTCGCAGGAAATCTACAGCGCCCTTGTGCGCCTGCGGGATCGAAAAGGTATCCCCATTGTGGCTAGCTTTGGCAACATCGCAGCCTCGGGGGGAGTTTACATTGCCATGGGAGCGGAAAAAATTGTCAGCAACCCTGGCACCATCACTGGCAGCATTGGTGTTATCATTCGCGGCAACAACCTTGAAAAGCTGCTAGACAAAATTGGGATCTCCTTTAAGGTAATTAAGTCCGGCCCCTACAAAGATATCCTCTCCTTTGATCGCGAGCTGACTCCCGAAGAGCGCAACATCCTCCAGGAGCTGATCGACATCACCTACAACCAGTTCGTGCACACCGTTGCAGCGGCGCGACGGCTGAGCGTGAGTGTGGTCAAAACCTTTGCCGATGGCCGCATTTTCAGTGGCGAGCAAGCGCTGCACTTGGGAGTAGTTGATCGCTTGGGAACGGAAGAAGATGCTCGCCTCTGGGCGGCTGAACTCGCAGGGCTGCCACCAGAGGCCAAGTTCTACGATCTGCTGCCCCGGCGCAGGGGGTGGGCCCGCTTCCTGCCCGTCGCAGAGGCCCTGGAACGGTTGCACTTTGAGGTCAGTACTTCTGGCTTGCCCCTGTGGCTTTACACCGGCCCTTGAAGGGCCCCTCTTAGCGGCCGCGTGAAAAGAGCCGCTGCTTACTCCTCTAGCTGCCAGGGATCTTGGGCCACCTCCTCATCGAAGATGCGGGGCGGGCGCATGGCCATTAGCACTTGACCCAAGAGGGGAGAGGGGGGCAAGTCCTCGTCGATCCACTCCAGGGAGAGCCATCCCTCCCGATCCACTAGAAAAACCCCCGCTCTCCCTTCCCAGGTGCGAACGGCGCGATCGACCACTAGCAGGACGGGATCCCGCTCCTCCTCAGCGGCCACCGGCTGGTCCAAGAGGGATCCCAGGAGTTGATTTTCCACCTGCAGGGCCACGGGATCAGCGGCCCTCTGAAGGGCTGGCCAAGCGGGCAAAGCTATCCACATCTGTCCAGCGGCACTGCTGACCCAGCCAAAAGGCCCCTGCGGTGCAGCAGGAGGGATCCCTTCCCAAGTGGCGGTGGCTAGCGGCAGGGATCCGGCCACGGGCAACAAGCGAGGCAACTCCTCTTCCGGGCGAAATACCGACAGCCTGGGCAAGAGCTTGCGCCGGGAGCCGAGAGCCAGCGTCGTCAGGAGCTGCTCGATCTGGCGGCGGGCGGTTTCGCTGTGGACATACTGGAGAGCCCGGCCAATGGCCCGTGTCCGCTCCTGCAGATCGCGGCTTTGCTGGGCAGTCTTCCAGGCTTGATAGGCCACTGCGTCGCCGGGGTGATCCGTAAACCCTTCCGGAAGCTGCCGCAGTTGGGCATAGCTTTTCACAGCCCGAGCAATCTCGTGGGCCTCCCCGGCACCTAGGTTGCGGCTGACCACCAGCTCCGCTACCCGGATGCGATCCTTGGGGGAGAGGATGCGCAGCTCGTAGAGGATGTCGCTACCTCGCTGGGCAAAGTGCTCCAAGAGGGCCGCGCTGGCGCCTGCCTTGGCCATTCCCTCGTAGACTTGGGCGGCAACAACCATCTGGTTTTGTTGGGCAGGCTCAAGCCCCGTTGCCTCAAAGATGGCCTGGGGGGTCATTTTCTGGTGCTGCAAGCTTTGGCAGGCCTTGGCCCAGTCCAACCACCCTCCCTCCCTGCGCCGCAGCTGCTCCAGCAACCCGCTGGGGGAGGGTTCAGGCAAATGCTGACTCATGGCAAAGCTTCCTCCGCAACCACTACCAGAAAGCAGGGCAAAGATCCACTGGAATCCCAAAGGGCGGCAGCTGGCCACGCCGAGGCCAGGTTAGAGTACGATTTTAAGGACTTTCCCTGGGCCAAGTTAGTCCAAGGGAATTACTCGGGCAGCATGGCCCTCCCCTGGCAACTGGTTGAAATCCAATTGCCACAGCTCAAAGCGCTGCAGCTCCCCGGCCTTGGGCACCTGCAGCCAGACCCGTCCCTTTTTTCCCACCTGCAACACTCTGGAGGCGGCGGGCACGGCCACCTGGGCCAAGGGGTCCCCCCCCTTGCTGTACAGCCAGAGGGACAAGAACCCCTCCCCCTCCTGACACAGCAGCAGCACGCCCCAAGGGGCCTTGGCTATCTGGACAGGCCACCCTTTTAAAAACCAGCGGCGCAGGCGCAGCGGGTTGAGCTGGACTACGCCAAGGTGGGGGCAGCCGCCCTGTCTCTCGCCCTCGCTAGGGGCGAATAGCAGCCGTTCTCCCAAGCTGAGCACCTCCCCTCGGGGATCTAGCGGCAGGCGATAGCAAAGCGGCTGCACTCCCGTCTGCCCAACTCCTGGATAGGGCAACACGCTCATGTCCACCCATTGCCGTCCCCGCCCTACTAGCAGCACCAGCTGCTCCGAGAGGGCCAGTAAACGGGGCAGGGATCCCGTTGGCACCTGCCAAGGCCAGCGGAAGTAGCAGTGGAACTCGGGAAAAGGTTGAGCTGCAGTTGGCCCAGTTGGCAGCCATTGCACTGCCCCAATTTCCTTGGCAGTGGCCCAGATGAGCTCCTGGCGCTCCTCTAGCCAGGTGGCTTGCCACCTCTCCTCAAAACTCAGGAGGGTGCGGATGCGGGTGGGACTGAGGTGCAGAAGGCTACTTTTGGAAACAGCCAGGGCTTCTGGAAAAGTCCCCAGGAACACCACCTCCTGCAGGGGCTCGGCCAAGGGAAAACAGGCCAGCGGCGGCGCCCCCAGGGCAAGGGTCTGGAGTTCCAGCCACTCTAAGCTCTGGGGGGTAACTCGCAGCAGCAGGGGGGAACGGCAGCCGCTGGGATCCTCACAGACATAAAACTTCTGCAAGCCGCCGTTGGCTGGCAGATCCCAAACCTGAACCCCGGGGGGGGACTGGCGCAGCAGGCGCGGGCCAACCCAACAGGCAGCTGGCTCTTGCCACTTCTGGGCAACCGCCGCCAGGGCCGAACGCATCTGCGCTGCTGTGCGGAACCGCCGCAGGGGCAGCTTGCGCAAAGCCACCTCTAGCACCTCCTGCAAAGGCGCCGGGATCCCCTCCGGACAGACAAACCGCTGGTTGAGGTGGGCGTGCATCAACTGGGGGGGAGATCCGGAAAAGGGCCGCCGGCCCGTCAACAGCTCCAGCAGGATGATTCCCACCGCATAGAGATCCGAGGCAGGGCTAAACTGACCGTAGAACCGCTCGGGAGCCATGTAGGCCGGTGAGCCGGTAGCAGCGCTCTCCCGAGGAACTGGCTGCGGCTGGCGGGCAATGCCAAAATCGGTCAACTTCAGTTGCCAGCCCTGGGGCGTGGGCTTAAGCAAAATGTTCTCGGGCTTTACATCGCAGTGAATGACTCCCTGCCCATGGGCATGGTCTAGGCCAGCCAGGATCTGATCCACAAAGCCCAAAACCAGCTTGACGGGCAGCCACAGCCCCTGCTCCACCTGGTTGATCAGCTCCCGCAGGGTACCTCCCTCGCAGTACTCCAACACCAGATAGCGCCCCTCGCGGGCATGTTCCAGGGCGTAACAGCGGGTGATGTTGGGGTGGTTTAACGTCAGCAGATAGCGCAGCTCCCGCAGTAGGTTAGGGGTGGGAAAGCGCTCCAGCGGCAGCTCCTTGAGAGCCACCAGCTTCCCTCCTTGGCGGGGCCGGGCGCAGAAGACTCGCCCATACTGTCCTTGTCCAGCCAAGCCTAGGATCTGGTAGCTGTCGTGGATTGACTTGGTGGTGCGGGTGCGCCGGGACACAGTCTAGCCCAAGGGGAATCGCTTTCCTTGCTTGGGGCGGGATCCACCAGCAAAAACTCTGCTGAGCTCCAAAGGCTAGGAGCCGGTTAGCTGCTTGAGCAGTTCTGCCGCGTGGGTTTCCACCTTGACCTTAGTGATAACGGCCTCGATCTTCCCCTCCGGGTCGATAACGAAGGTGGTGCGGTGGACGCCGTTGTAGACTTTGCCCATGAACTTTTTCGGGCCGTAGACCCCGTAGGCAGTGGCCACCTTAGCCCCCTCATCCACCAACAACGGAAAGGGCAGTTGCAGCTTCTGGGCAAACTTTTGGTGGGAGCGGGCATCGTCGGGGCTCACCCCCAGGATCTGAATCCCGTGGGCTCGATAGTCGGCATAGGTGTCCCGAAAGCCGCAGGCTTCTTTGGTGCAGCCGGGAGTGTTGTCCCGTGGGTAGAAGTAGAGCACCACCCGCTGGCCCCGCAGTTGGCTGAGGCTAATCGGCCTACCCTCGGCATCCGGCAGGGTAAACTCCGGGGCAGGATCCCCAACAGCAAGGGGCATGGGCAAGATCCCTCCTTAGGTTGATTTTTTAGGAGCAGGTTTAGGAGCAAGGATCATCGTAATGTTCCGACCCTCCTTCTGGGGAGGCTGCTGCATTTCCGCCACCTCTTGTAAGTCTCTGAACAAGCGGTGCAGTAACTCTTCCCCCAGCTCGGCGTGCTGTGCCTCGCGGCCACGGAACATTACCGTAGCCTTCACCTTGTCTCCCTCCCCCAGGAACTGTTGGGCACTCCGCAGGCGCACGTGGTAGTCGTGCTCGCCGATGTTGTAGCGAAACTTCACTTCCTTGATCTCGGCAGTGTGTTGTTTCTTGCGGGCCTCCCGTTCTTTTTTCTCTTTCTCAAACTTGAACTTGCCGTAGTCCATAATGCGGCAGACAGGAGGATCCGCTTTGTCACTCACCAAGACCAAGTCCAGATCCTTTTCCTCTGCTATGCGCAGCGCTTCCTGAGGACTCATGATCCCCAGCTGGGTGCCATCGGTATCGATGAGACGGATTTTGGGGAAGCGAATCCGCTCGTTGATAGCGGGCAGCTCTGCGCGCTGCTTGGGGGAAGAGGGGTCAAGTGGACGTTCGACGGACAAGTTCTCCTCTCTCTGAACGAACAACAGAATTTAGTTTACTTTGCGCCGCTGCCGGCCAATGGGCAAAAAACCCTGTTATTGGCCAGAAGGGCAGAAGCTTCTGCACTTATACTAGCCGGTATTTCCTGTTTCTTTCTAGAAGCTTTGGGCTTGCCCACGGGAAAAATACTGCTGGATTGGGGTAACAACTGCGGTAGGATAGCCAGGTGGCAGCCCTGCTGGCAAAGAGGGTGGGGCAAAGTTAGCCTTCTAGTTTACAGGGAGGGCAAAAGCGGTGCAACTGGGTTTAACGGAACGAGAACTGAAAGAGCTGGCTCAAAAGTCCGTCCAACTGATCCTTAGCCCCCGCGAAGGCGACAGCGAGGCGTTGGCCCAGTATAAGACTTCGGCAGAGTTTCGGGCGGCAGTTCACTTGGCCTGTGCAGCCATGGTGCTGGTCTTGGCGGAAAACAACGAGCGCCTCAGCCAGCAGTTGGCTGCTTTGCAGGAAAAGGGATCCAACCCCGCCAGCTAAGCCAGCCAAATGGCCATGCCTTCACAGGTGCGCAGCGAACGAGACTCGATGGGGGAGTGGCAACTGCCCCAGTCGGTGTACTACGGCATTCAAACGGCCCGCGCCCTGGAGAATTTTCCCATCAGCGGCCTCAAGCCGCTGCCAGAGTACGTGGAAGCCTGCGTGCTGATTAAAAAGGCGGCGGCGGAGGTCAACGGCGAGCTGGGCTGCATTCCAGTGGAGGTGGCCAGGGCCATTGTCCAAGCAGCCGATGAGATCCTGCAGGGATCCCTGCGGGATCAGTTTGTGGTGGATGTGTACCAGGCCGGGGCAGGCACCTCCCACCACATGAACGTCAACGAGGTGCTGGCCAACCGGGCTTTGGAGATCCTAGGGGAGCCCAAGGGCAAGTACGAGCGGGTCAGCCCCAACGACCATGTCAACTACGGCCAATCCACCAACGATGTCATTCCCACCGCCATTCGCCTGGCAGCCCTGCTGCGGGTGCGGCGGGATCTTTTGGGCACGCTGGACAACCTGGTGGCGGCGCTGGAGCAAAAGGCCCAGGAGTTTCGCGACATCCTCAAGGCGGGCCGCACCCATTTGCAGGATGCCGTGCCGGTGCGCCTGGGAGACAGCTTCGGCGCCTACGCAGCCATCTTTGCCCAACATCGTCAGTGGATCGAGGAGGCCAGCCAAGCCCTGTGCAGCTTGGGGCTAGGGGGAAGCGCCGTGGGCACCGGCCTCAACACCCACCCCCAGTACCGGCAGAAGGTGGTGCAGCGGCTGGCAGAGTACACCCAGTTGCCCCTCACACCGGCTCCCCATCCCATGGCGGCTATGCAGAGCATGGCTCCCTTTGTGCACCTGTCGGGATCCCTGCGCAACCTGGCCCAAGACGGCATCAAAGTGGCCAACGACCTACGCCTGATGGACTCTGGCCCCAAAACTGGCCTCAAAGAGATCCAACTGCCACCCGTGCAGCCTGGCTCCTCCATCATGCCTGGCAAGTACAACCCGGTGATAGCTGAGATGCTGAACATGGTCTGCTTTCAGGTAATCGGGCTAGACACCGCCATCACCTTGGCAGCTCAGGCAGGGCAATTTGAGCTCAACGTGATGATGCCGCTGATTGCCTATAACCTCCTGCATAGCTTGCAGATCCTCAACAACAGCCTGCGCGTCTTTACTGAGCGCTGCGTCCGCGGCATCAAGGCCCAGGCAGATCGCTGTCGCAGCTATGCCGAGGGAACCCTGGCTTTGGTGACTGCCCTCAATCCCTACATTGGCTACTTGCAGGCGGCAGAGGTGGCCAAGATCTCCCTGGAAACCGGGAAGCCCATCCGCCAGATCCTGTTGGAGCGCAACTTGATGGGCCCGGAAGAAGTGGCCAAGGTACTGGATCTGGAGGCGATGAGCCAGATGCAGGCCTGACCCATTGCTAGAGTGGAGGTGTACTGCTTCCCCCTGACCATGACCGTTACCCCTTATCGCTGGCCCACCCAGCACGACCTGCCCGACACAGACGACACTCCCTTGGACAACGAGGATCAAGGCCGCCAATACCCCCTGCTGCGGGAACCGCTGCTGCTGCACTGGTCAGACCGGCAAGACTTTTTTGTGGCTTGCAATATGGGCCTTTACTACGCCCTACCCCGGCAGGTCGTTGTTCCAGATTTGTTTCTAGTGCTAGGGGTTCCTCGTTGGCGGGATGGCACTGCCCGCAAAAGCTATGTGGTTTGGGATGAAGGGAATATCTTGCCTGTCCTCATCTTGGAGATCATTTGCAACGACCTGGGGGAAGAAAAACCCGGGCAAGCCAAGTTCCAGCTCTATGAAAGGCGGCTGCGGATCCCTTACTACGTCACCTTCGAGCTAGAGACCAGTGAGTTGAACGTTTATCAGCTCCAAGGCGGACACTATGAGCTGCTCCCCGGCTCAGGCGCTGGGGAACATCCCCCAATTCTGTTGCCCGATTTGGACTTGAGCATCGGTCGGTGGTGGGGATCCTACGAGGGGCGAGAACGCTTTTGGGTGCGCTGGTACGACAGAGCAGGGCAATTGTTGCCCACGGCAGCGGAGTTAGAGCGGCAACGGGCAGAGTTGGAACGGCAAAGAGCAGAAAGGGAACGGGAACGGGCAGAAATGGAGCGGCAGCGGGCAGACCTAGAACGCTCCCGGGCCGAACGACTGGCCCAGCGGCTCCGAGAGCTGGGAGAAGACCCTGAGCTTTAAAGGGATCCCCATACCCCCTACACTGGAATCCTGGCATTCCAGGGGGGATGATGACCAGACAACAACTCAGCCTGCAGACAAAGCTGGCCTACGGGGTGGGGGATCTGGGCACGGGCATGACGGCCAGTATCCTCATTTTTTTCCTGCTGCCCTTTCTCACCAACACCGTCGGCATGGCAGCAGGCTTGGCCGGCAGCATCTCCGCCCTCACCCGCTTTTGGGATGCCATCAACGATCCCATCATCGGCCTCCTCAGCGACCGCACTCGCAGCCGTTGGGGTCGCCGCCGCCCCTGGCTCCTGTTTTCAGCCATCCCTTTTGGCCTAACCTTTGTAGCGCAGTGGTGGATCCCTTTTCCCGGTCGAACTGGGCTTCTGTTTGCCTACTACCTGGCGGTGTCGCTGCTGTTTAACGCCTTCTACTCGGCTGCCAACATCCCCTATGCCTCCCTGACGGCGGAGCTGACCCAGGATTACGACGAGCGCACCCAGCTTAACCAATTCCGCTTTGCTTTCTCGGTGGGGGGCAGCATGGTTGCAGTGGCCACTTTTCCCCTCTTGGTTAACCTGCTGCCGGATCGAGCTAGTGGGCATTTGCTGGCAGGGAGCTGTTTTGGGGTAATCTCCACTCTGCCTCTAGTGCTTTGCTTTTGGGGGGTGCGGGAACGGCATCAGTCCTGGCGGGATCCGCTGCCTTTGCTCCAGCAGTTGGGGGTGGCCCTCAGCAACCGCCCCTATCTATTTGTAAGCGGCATCTACCTATGTTCCTGGCTGGCATTTCAGTTTACGGCCACCATCATCCCCTACTTCATCGTTTTCTGGATGGACTTGCCCGAGGTGTGGATTTCCCTGGTGGTGCTGGCGGTTCAGAGCGTTGCCGTGCTGACCCTGTTTGCCTGGACGCGACTGAGCGCCCGGCTAGGCAAGCGCGCCATGTACCTGATCGGGGCGGGGTTCTGGTTGATCGCGCAGGCAGGCCTGTTCTTCCTACAGCCCGGCCAGGAGCAGCTCATGATTGCGCTGGCGTTGTTGGCAGGAGCAGGGGTTTCAGCCACGGCCTACCTCGGGCCTTGGTCGATGTTGCCAGATGTCATTGACCTGGACGAGCTGCAAACCGGGGAGCGGCGGGAAGGGATCTTCTATGCCTTGATGGTGTTCCTGCAAAAGGTAGGCCTGGGGCTGGGGCTGTTTTTCCTGGGGCAAGTTCTAGATTGGGCTGGCTTTATCCCTTCGGTAGCTGGAGAGCCTCTGCCTTCCCAGCCCGAATCAGCCTTGCTGGCCATCCGCCTCGCCATCGGCCCCCTGCCGGCAGTGGCTTTGATTGGCGGCATGTGTCTAGTGTGGCTTTACCCCATTACCCGGCAGCGCCATCGGCAGATCCTGCAGGAACTGGAAGCAAGACGGGCTGGACGCTCCTCGCCTCCTAGTTGAGGATAATGCGTAGGCCACTGCCGGAGGACTGCCCTGGCCCAGGGTTGGGCAGAATCCGCAGGCCGCTGCCGGTGGGCCGGATCACGTTGTCGGCAAAGAGGGTGTTGGGGCGGCCATCCCGCTCGTACACTACCACCTCGCTAGGGTTGAACTGGGAGCGGCAGAGGATGGGAGAGTTGTCGGCAGCGGTAGCGGCGCTGCAGCGATAGCCAGGGGCAGAGACCACTTGGCCCTCTGCATCGATGGAAAAAGGAACTCTCCCGGGTGGGATCGGAGCAAAAAGCGGCTGGTTGGGGTTGAGGATGAGCAAGCCACCTGGGCTGGGTTCGACAACAATCCCACGCTCGTCGATGACAATCCGCTGCGCCTGGGCAGGAGCGCCAGCCCCCAAGAGCAAAGCCAGGCTCAGGCTGAGTTGGAGGGGAAGAAACAGCTTCATCGAACACCTCCTTTGGCCCGAGGCCATCCCACTGTTCATCCCAGCGGGATCCCTGGCTTGATCTTGGCCCAGACAGCGGGGGCAATCTAGGGCAGAAACCGTCACCTCGGTTGCCAGAATGGGCACCTTAGCTTGACTACCATAGCCCTGAGCGGCCCAACGCCAGCCCCACCACTAGCATGCCCAACACCAAAAAAGGCTGAGCGCTGGCCTGGTATTTCACGTCGTTCTTCAGCGGATCCCGCAGCAGGTACATGTCTTGGAAGGTGATCTGGGGGAGAATGAGCAGCACCAAAACCGCGGCGTAGAGCTTTAGACCAGCTCCCAGCAAAAACGCGGCCATGCCAAGCTGAAACAGGTCGATCATCAGCGCCGCGATCCAGGCTGCCCCCATGGCGCCAAACATCACCGGCAGCGAGGCCAGGCCAAACTGCCGATCTCCTTCCATGCTCTTGAAATCATTGACCACGGCAATCCCCAGGCCCGCCAAGCTGTAGAGGAGGGTTAGGATGCAGACCGTCCAGTTCAGCTCGCCAAATAGAGCGTGGCCCGTCCACCAGGGCAGGGCGATGTAACTAGCGCCCAGGGCGTAGTTGCCCAGCCAGCCGTTGCGCTTCAGCTTCAGGGGCGGCGCCGAGTAGATGTAGGCCAGCAAGGCTCCCCCCAGGGCAATGCCGGTAATCACCGGGAAGGGGTGGCCAGTATACCAGTCGAGGGCATAGGCCAGCGCCAGCCCCAGGATCAGCAGCACCCAGATTTGGATGACCACCCGCCGCAGGGAAATGGCCCCGGAAGGGATGGGGCGGTAGGGCTCGTTGATGGCGTCGATGTCGCGGTCATAGTACTCGTTCAGAGTTTGCGTGTAACCTGCCATCAGAGGGCCGGCTAGGACCATGCCCGCCAAGACTAGCGCCACGTTCTCCCAAGTCCAGGTGAAGTGGCCAGAGGAAGCCGCTCCCGGGATCAAGCCCCACATCAACGGGATCCAGGTAACCGGCTTCATCAGTTGCAGGTGGACTTGCCAGATGGAGCGAGACTCTACCTCCGCCCCCTTCATGCCCAGCAATTGGCGGAGACGGCGGCCAAGGGATCCCTTTTCAGAGCCCGCGGCAGTTTTGGGAGCAGCAGGATCCCCAGCAGGGGCCGCTGTGGCTGGATCGTAGGAAGTCGTTTCGTTCATGGTGAGGTGCGCAAGCAAACTTAAGCGGGGATAGCCATCCCTATTCTGCGGCATTTCCCCCCTTCCCTCAAAAGACCTCAAGGAACGTCTTAGTCTGGCAAGCGGGCAAGTCTAACGCCTGGGTAGTAGTAGGCCAAAATTTGGCGGTAGCTCCAGCCCCGGCGGGCCAATTCCTGGGCACCCCACTGGCTCATGCCAATGCCATGGCCAAACTTGGGGTAGGGACTAAAGTCCGGCAGGCTCTGCAGGTAAGGGATCCCGTCCACTCCCACAGTTCGGCTTCCGGCACTGGCGCTGTACATGGCATTGACAAACTTTCCTCCATACACCAAGACCACGCCGCGGGTAGCCCGTGTTGCCTCTAGGGCGGCTGCCGAGCGCTGCGAGAGGCCGCGGTACACCTGGGAGCGGGTGTCGCTAAACACATCAAACCAGCGCCGGGAATTGCGGTGGTAGAGGACATAAGTGCGAGCAGCTACTGCCTGCGCCTTCAGGGCCTCCGGCAAGAAGCGGGCTCCCATCTCAGCTTCCACCACACTGGCCACATAGTCCTCGAGGTGAACGTAATTGATGGCTTGCACGCGGTTGTAGCCCATCAAGAGCACCTTGCCGGAATACCAGCGGCCGTTGACTGCCACAAGACCCCCCTCCGGCGGCTCGATGAACAGCACTGGGCTCACAGCCTCGTGCAGGTGTACTCCCCGGCGGCTGGGGCGGGCCCAAAACCCCCGTAGGGGCGGCAGATCTGCCAACACCTCTCCGCGACCATTGGTCAGCCGGGCAGGCAGAGAAACCCCCACCACCAAAGGACTGGTGGTATCAGCCAACTGAACCCGCACCGTTACCGCCCAAGCGCCTTCCACCTCTCCCCCCCAGAGGCCCAGCAGCAGGGATCCAAGGAAGGCAAGCCAACGCCGTGCTTTCATCTAGCTAGGGTTTCTCCAGCCACCTCAGCTTAGGATAGGGCAAGAGACGGGGAAAATTAGCGGGATCCCGCTGAGGGGACTTGTCTTGCCACCTGTAGCGATCCGGCTCCCAACCTAAAGCAAAGCGCAGGGAGGAGACCAGCTTGCCGTTGCAGAAGCAGACAAAACAGACCCAGGAGGCAAAGGCCAGGAGAGCGGCGTAGCCAAACGGGATTCGATAGCTAGACCCAACCGCCAGGGTGCCGAGAAGAGGCCCTGCCAGGCCCACGCCCAAGTCAAACCCACACATCACCAGGCTAAACAGGCGCCCGCGCTCTGCTGGCTCAGAGCGGTCGGCTACAAGGGCAGAGATGAGCGGGATCAGGGTGCCAAAGCTCGATCCCACCCCAATCCCAGCAGCCAGAAAGGCCCAAGCGCTGTTGGCTACAAGCAGCACTCCCATAACCAGCGCATAGGTGGCCAAGCTAAGAGCGATAAATGGCCCCCGCCCGTAGCAATCGGAAGCGGGACCCGTGAGCAGGCGCACGCCAAAGCTGGCAAAGGCCACGGCCGTGTAGAAAAGACCTGGATTCAAGGGAACTCCAGCCTCCTGCATTAACAGAGACACAAAAGTTGTGTGGGTGCCGAAGGCCAACCCCACCAGCAGCATCACTCCCGTGAGGGAGCACACCTTCGGGTGAAGCAAAAGGCTCCAGAAGGCCCCCTTGCAGGCCAGGGATCCCCCTTGTTCCCGCCGCTGCTCTTGGACGGCGCAGGTACAGAGAAAGCCCACCCCTCCCAGCAAAGCGGCGAAGAAAAATAGGGGCCCATAGCCAGCCAGTTCCTGCAAAAAGCCCCCCAAAGCGGGGCCAATGGCAATACCCAGAGGATTGACCAAACTCATGAAGCTTAGGATCTCGCCGCGTCTTTCCTCGGGGGCAAGATCCGCGACCAGAGCCACGTAGGCAGTGGCGAAAGCAGCAATGCTAATTCCATGGAAGGCCCGCACCAGCGCTACCCATGGGATCCAGTCCGAAAGCCAATACCCCAAGGGAGCCACTGCTGCTGCCCCCATGCCGATAAGAAGCACAATCTGACGGCTGTAGCCATCTGCCAGGCGCCCCAACCAAGGCCGAAAGGCTAGCAGCCCAACGGAGAAGGATCCCATCACCAAGCCCACCTGTTGGCTAGTGCCGCCGGCATCCCGGACATAGAGGGGCAGGGTGGGTAGCAGCGAGGACAAACTAGCCCAAAAGAGCAAGCCGGCTACAAACAGGACGCCCAAGTTGCGTCGCTGCGCTGACTGGAGCTGCCCAACTTTCCTCACATGCACTCCTGCTAAACCTAGAGGGGCACCCTGGAGACTTCTGCACCAACTGCAAGCCTCCCTTGAGGCTCAGGCCCAGACAATTCTTTGGGTGCTGATTTGCTTATCTTAATATCCAGGCTAGAGGCGGGCTGGGAGATTGAAGTGCAGGGATCCCCGTCAGGCCAACCTCAAACTGCCCCTCGAGGAGGTAGGTGGCAGCCTTCTTAAGGGTGGTCTCGGAGAGGTCAGGCAGCTCAAGCCGGGCCCGAATAAGATTGAAGTTCCGCTGCAGGCCGTGCTGGTAGGTGGGGTCGTAGTGCTGCAGCAGCAGCTCCCGGACAAACTGCGGCCAGTCTTGGGCGTCGATGAGCTCAAACCAGCGCTGCAGGCGCGCTTGGCCATAGCGGGCTTTTAGGGGCAGCAACTTCTCCTTGAGCGCCTGGGGATGGGCTATCCAGTGGGGATAGTGGGCAATCAACCCCTTCACGCGCTCTTCTAGGGGCAACTGCACCTCGATGCAGTCGGCTTGGGTGAGGGCTTGCCAAAGGGCTGGGGGCAGGTGGAGTTGGCCCACTTTGGCACTCTCTGCCTCCACCCAAACTGGCTTAGCGGGATCCCACTTGAGGAAGACCTGGACCAACTGGCTTTCAAAGCTCTTCTGGCTGGGCTGGGGCCTCCCCCACTCGGCCCCCAGAAGGGATCCCCGATGGCAGGCCAGCTTCTCCAGATCCAGGACTTGGGCCCCCTGCTGATGGAGATAGTGGAGCAACAAGGTTTTGCCGCTCCCCGTTGGCCCACAGAGCACTCGGTAGGTAAATTGCTGGGGCAAGGTCTGTAGTTGCCGACGCACCCAGGCGCGGTAGGTTTTGTACCCGCCTTGCAAGACGGTTACTTGCCAGCCCACCTGGGACAACACCAAGGCCAAGCTGGCCGAACGCTGTCCTCCCCGCCAGCAGTAGATCAGGGGGTGGTAGTCCCGGTCCTTGTCAGCAAAGTGGGTTTGCAGGTGACGGGCGATGTTCTGGGCCACCAGGCTGGCCCCCCGCTTGCGGGCTGTGAAGGGATCCACCTGCTTGTAGAGCGTGCCCACCTCCGCCCGTTCCGCATCGTCGAGCACAGGCAGGTTAATGGCCCCTGGCCAATGGTCTTCAGCATACTCTGCTGGCGAGCGCACGTCGATAATCTCGCTGTAGGTGTGCAGCCAGGGCTCGGCGGTAACGTGAATGGGAGCAGCCACAGGTGTGAGATTCTCTCTTGCTCGATCCTGACAGATTTCTGCCTGCGGGAGCAGTAGAATACCCCCTTTTGCAGGGATCCCTTGCGTTCGCGTAGCGCAAACGGTGCTTTGGGGCACAACGAGCATCCTGCTTTGACCTGGACTAGCTTGGCTAGTACGCTTGCCGGTGCGTCTTTTCTAGCAGGCATTTTGCCTAGGCGACGCTGAGGGCTAGGTACCTGCAGCTCGGGGGGAAGTCACGGCTGTGGAGATCCTTCTCTCTGGCGGGATGGTAGAAAAAGAAAGCATCGACCTGGATCAGAGCAGAAATGGTGCAACAGGCTGGCTATGGATCCTGGCGGTCCCCGATTAGCGCGGATTTGGTGGTAGCCGGATCCCTGCGCCTGGGACAACCGGTCTGGGAAGGGCAGGATCTCTACTGGATCGAGGGCCGGCCCCAGGAAAAAGGACGCAACGTCCTGAGGCGGCGCTTGGCTAACGGAAAGGTGGAGGAGCTGACACCGGAGCCTTTTAACGTGCGCACGCGAGTCCACGAGTACGGTGGCGGCGCCTACTGGGTCTCTGAGGGAGTGGTGTATTTCTGCAACTTTGCCGATCAACGGCTGTACTACCTGTCCCCAGGGGAGGAGATCCGGCCCCTCACCGAAGCTGGCCCCTACCGCTATGCCGACGGGGTGGTGGACAGGAGGCACCGGCGCATTCTCTGTGTGCGCGAGGATCATAGCCGCCAGGGAGAGCCAGAAAACACGCTGGTTGCCATTGACCTTGAAAGCGGAGCTCAGCAGGTTTTGGCCGGGGGCCACGATTTCTACGCCAGCCCGCGGCTCAGCCCAGACGGTCAAGCCCTGGTGTGGCTGACCTGGGATCACCCCCAGATGCCCTGGGACGGCACGGAGCTGTGGCGGGCTGAGGTTGCCCCCGACGGCAGTTTGGGAGAGCCCCAGAAACTGGCCGGCGGCCCGGCTGAGTCCATCTTCCAGCCCCAGTGGTCGCCGCAGGGGGAGCTTTACTTGGTTTCTGACCGCAGCGGCTGGTGGAACCTCTACCGCTGGGATCCCCAGGGCCCCCTTCCCCTCTGCCCTATGGAAGCCGAGTTTGGAGAACCCCAGTGGGTGTTTGGCTTGAGCACTTACGGCTTTTGTGAGGACGGGCGGATCCTGGCCATCTATCGCCAAGAGGGGCTCTGCCACCTGGCGCTTTTGGATCCCCGTTCAGGAGAGCTTCAGGAGATCCCCTTGTCCTACACCGAGCTGCACAACCTCCAAGTTAGCGGCGAAAAAGCTGCCTTTCTGGCCGCCTCCCCTAGCGAAGCCCCTGCCCTAGTCTGCTTGCATTTGCCGTCTGGACAGCTGGAGGTGGTGGCCCGCTCCAGCCATGTGGCAGTCGATCCAGAGTATTTGTCGATCCCCGAACCCATCGCCTTTCCCACCTCAGGCGGGGCAGTGGCCTACGGCTTCTTCTATCCCCCCAAGAACCGCGACTTCGTGGCCCCTGCCGGCGAGAAGCCGCCTCTTTTGGTCAAAAGCCACGGTGGGCCCACAGGGGCAACGGCAGCTGTACTCGATCTCGGGATCCAGTACTGGACCAGTCGCGGGATTGCCGTTTTGGATGTCAACTACCGCGGCAGCAGCGGCTATGGACGGGCCTATCGGGAGGCCCTCAAGGGCCAATGGGGCGTGGTGGACGTGGAAGATTGCATCGCCGGGGCCAAGTTTCTGGCCCAACAAGGCCGGGTGGACGGGGAGCGATTGCTCATTCGCGGCGGCAGCGCTGGCGGCTATACCACCCTGGCGGCTTTGACGTTTCACAACGTCTTTAAGGCCGGCGCTAGCTACTATGGCATCAGCGACCTGGAAGCTTTGGCCAAAGAGACCCACAAGTTCGAGTCGCACTACCTCGACAGCCTCATCGGTCCTTACCCGGAGCGGCAGGATCTCTACCGCGAACGCTCTCCCATCTACCACCTAGAGGACCTCAATTGCCCGGTTATCTTCTTTCAGGGCCTGGAAGACGCTATCGTCCCTCCCAACCAGGCGGAGAGGATGGTGGCTGCCCTACAGGCCAAAGGGATCCCAGTGGCCTACGTGCCTTTTGCTGGAGAGCAGCACGGCTTTCGCCAGGCAGCCAACCTCAAACGGGCCCTGGAGGCAGAGCTTTACTTCTATGCCCAGATCCTGGGGTTTCCCCTGGCAGAGCCCATCGAGCCAGTTGCAATCGAAAACTGGAGCCCTTCCCCTTGAGGACCGGCTCCCAGCCGGTAAGGAGCTCGAGACTTTGCCGTTGAGTATCGTAAAGGCATGGGGATCCCGAGGAGCAACCGAGGACGCTGGCGGCGATGGGTTGTTGGCGCTTTGGCAGCAGGCGGAGCGCTGAGCGGTGCCCTTTGGGGCTTTTACACCTGGGCAGAACCTGTCGAGATGGCGGCAGTGCCTCCAGCACCCCTGAGCTCGACTGCTGGCGCGGCCTTTTTGCGCGCCTACAGAGCTTTGCAGGCCGGCCAAGCCCAAGCGGCCCTGGAGGACTTGCAAGGCTTGGAAGAGAAGCTACCCGTTCTAACCGATGAGATTTGGAAGCTCAGGGCCCAGGCCTACGAAAAGCTGGGGGATCGAGAAACTGCTCAGAGGGTCTGGTGGCCCAAGATTTTGCAGGAGTACCCCCACAGTCCTGTAGCCGCCTATGCTCTTTGGGGAATAGGCCAGGTGGAGCAACTGCGGCAGCAATTTCCCACCCACCCCTTGACTGCTCGCGCCCTCAAGCACTTGCTGGAGCAGGATCCCAACCGCTATGACCTGCTGCGGGATTTGGCCCAACATCACCCGCAAACCCCTGGGTTAACCCCCCTCTTGGATCGCTGGCGGCAAGCCCAAGAGGGATCCCTTACGGCCTCCGACTGGCAGATCCTGGCCGATGCCTACTGGGAGCAACGGGAGTACGGCAAAGCCGCCCGCGCCTACAGGTACGCCCCTGCCACCCCCCAGAACCTCTACCGCTGGGGCCGCAGCCACCAGATCTCGCGAGAGCTCCCCCAGGCCAGGGCCGCCTACCAGGCGCTACTGGCGCAATTTCCCAACGCTGCAGAGGCCTCCCTCACCCGGCGTCGCCTGGCCGAGCTGAGCGACCTGCCGACGGCAATCCAGTTACTTCGCCAGGTGGGATCCGGCTCGGATCCAGAGGCCCCAGAGGCTCTCCTCAGCCTCAGCCAGCTTCATGAGCGCAACAACAGCCCCCAGTTGGCCCAAGCGGTGCGGCAGGCTCTTTGGGAGCGCTTCCCGGCCAGCGAAGCAGCAGCCAACGCCGCCTGGACAGTGGCTTGGCGCCAGGCGCAGGCGGGCAACCTGAGGGCAGCTATTGCTGTGGCCCAGCAGATTGGCTTGGCCCAGCGGGATACGGAAATGGGGGCGCAACTACTTTACTGGGCAGGCAAATGGCGGGAACGACTGGGGGACATGGCGGCGGCGCGGCAAACCTATCAGCAGGTGCTGCAGCGATTTCCTCGCACTTACTACGGCTGGCGGGCGGCGGCGCAACTGGGCTGGCCAGTAGGAGATTTCTCCAGCGGGCGCCAAAGGGTTGAAGTGGATTTCCAGCCGGTTCGCCAACCTCTGCCTGCTGTTTCCGAGGCCACCCAGACCCTGCATTTGCTCGGCGCTAGCCAACTGGCCTGGGAGCGCTGGCAGGGGGAAATGGCTTTGCAGAAACGGGATGCGGGCCAGATGAGTGTGGCCGAGCGCTTTGCAAGTGGCATTTTGCGCAACAACGCCGGCGAGCACCTGCGGGGCATCAACCAGGTGGCTGCCCTGCGCTTTAGCACCGAGGCGGATCCGCTGCTGGAGAGCTTAAGGCAACGGCAAGACTTCTGGCAGGCCCTCTACCCGCTGCACTACTACGCCAGCCCCGAGAACAGGTGGGAGAGGGATCCCCATGCCCAGCCTGGCCTGGCCCACTGGGCGCAACAGTTTAACCTCAATCCCCTGATGGTGGCGGCCTTGATTCGCCAGGAATCCCGTTTTGAGCCGGAGATCGTCTCGGCCTCAGGAGCGCTGGGCTTGATGCAGGTGATGCCTGCCACCGGCCGCTGGATTGCCCAAAAAATTGGCCTAGCCCAGTATAGCCTCACCAACCCTGCCGACAACCTTCGCCTGGGATCCTGGTACTTCGACTACACCCACCGCGCCTATCAAGACAACACCCTGCTGGCCCTGGCCAGCTACAACGGCGGCCCCGGCAACGTCGCCAAGTGGCTGAGCCAATTTGGCTTTGAGGATCCCGACGAGTTTGTGGAGCAGATCCCCTTTGCCGAAACCCGCGGCTATGTCAAGGCGGTGTTCGGCAACTACTGGAACTACTGGCAGCTCTACACGCGGGAAGGACGCACCCTGGCCAGCGCGCTCCAGCTAGAGGCTAGACCGGTGCCGGGAAGAGGTCAGCCGCTCCCTCAGCAGTTGCACCGAGTAGGCCGCCAGCCCCAAGCCTACCATGACAAACATGAAGGCAACTAGAGAAACGGAGCCCACCAACAGGTAGCGCACCAAAATGCCGACTCCCCGTGCCAGGGATCCGCTGTCTAGATCAACAGGCGGCAGCTTGGCCAGCATTGAGAGCAGCAATTGCAGGAAACCGTAGCCTAGGCCGGCAGCAAAGGTGGCCCCCAAGAGAGCGCTGAGGGGATGGGGGGATCCCGGAGAGGAGGAAGACATGGGGCAACACGGGAGAGCTCACCTTTATTGTAGGCTCCAGCGTAGAATGTGAAGGTTTGCTAGCGGAAGACGATGGGGAGCGGATTGGAAGCGGTTTCCCACTACGAGGTTTTGGGAGTCTCCATGCAGGCGACGGCAGCCGAGATCAAGCGTGCCTACCGCCGCTTGGTCAAGTACTACCACCCCGATAGTCTGCTAGCCAAAAAGGATCAGGCCGCTGCTGAGCGGATCCGCCAGATCAACGCCGCTTACGCTGTGCTCCGGGATCCCCAAGCCCGCCGCGAATACGACCGGCAACTGCTTGCCAGCCAGACCTGGCGCCGCTCTCAGCCGATAGCCTCCCCGCCGCCGACGGTCAGCCAAGAAGCCCTCCTCCGCGAAGACTGGATTCGGCAGGTTTACACCCCCCTGAACCGAGTCTTGGGATCTCTATTGGCTTCCCTAAAACCCCAGCTAAACGCTCTGTCCGCCGATCCCTTCGATCCCGAGTTGCTGGCGGCCTTTGGCCTATACCTAGAGGAATGCGCGCAGAAATTGGCCCAAGCTCAGCAGATCTTTCGCCGTCTTCCCAACCCCAGCAGCTTGGGGAAAGTGGCTTCCTGCCTCTACTACGCCCTCAACCACCTGGAAGATGCTCTGGAGGAGCTGAGCCATTTTCCGCTTAACTTCGACGACCGCCACCTGCACACCGGGCAAGAGCTGTTTCGACGGGCCCAAGAGCTGCGCCGAGAGGCTGGCCAGGCCTATGCCAAGATCTCCCTCTAGCGGGATCGAGCCCATGCTGGCTTGCCTTCGCGATAGCAGTGCCGCCGGACCCTGGACCCGCGCACCTGCGCCCACAACGGCTTGGCTGGCGTCCTGCAGCAAGCTAGCTGCCTCGACAAACAGCAGCAACTGAGGGATCCGGGCGTGGGCAAGACCCTCTCAATCGGCCTCTTCGCCCTGCTGAGGATCCGCAGAGGATGACGCTCCTAGTGACTTGGCCTGGGCAGCCGCAGGGGCAGGCTTGTGCCAGTGCAGGCCAATTAGGGCGTCGTAAAGAAAGCTCCAAAACTCACCCTTTCGCCAAATGCCCAGGGTTTGGTGGCAGTTGCGAGCGTCCAGCTCTGGCTTAGCCACCCAGTAGGCCGCCTGATACTTGTACCAGGGAACCGAAGGCCAGAGGTGGTGGATGAGATGGTAGTTCTGTCCCAACAGGAGGATGTTGGCTAGCCGGCTAGGGTAGACCCTGGCGTTGTACCACCGCTCCTGAGATTGAAAGGGGCGATGGGGCAGGTAGTCGAAAAACAAGCCCAATAGAAGCCCCATGATAAAAGCAGGGGGCAGCCAGTAGTTCAGGAGGTAGTCGGTGTAGCCGAAGTGGAAGGCCAAGGCAAAGGTCAAGACCACTACTAGCCGACTCAAAGCCCACTCCAGCAGGTCCCAGCGGCCTTTGCGCCAGAGCTGCCGCTTGAAGAAAAACACCTCGTGGTAGAAAAAGCGCGGCGCAATAAGCCACAGCGGCCCCCCCGTGGAGACGTAGTGATCCGGATCGTTCTCAGGATGGTTGACGTGGGCATGGTGTTGCATATGCACCCGCTTAAAGACAGGGTAGACAAAGCCCTGCAACAGAGCAGATCCATGCCCCATAGCCTCGTTCAAAAAGCGGTTGCGGTGGGCTGAGCCATGGGAGGCATCGTGGATTACCGTGCCCAGCACATAGAGGGCGACAAAGTTTAGCCAGAACACCAACCAGCGGGGCCAATGCCAAAAGGCATACCCACAAAAGCAGGCGGCTGACAGCGCCACGGACCCTAGAAACATCAATAGGGTGGGATTCCAAAATTCTGGCGGCGGCCCCAGCAGCTCACGGGGTAAGGTAAAGGGCCTGGAGTCCGGTTGCGGAGTCACAGCAGCAGTCATCGGCAGCCATCCTTGAGTGTGCACAGCGCAGACGGTGGGGATGGTTTAAGGCAACCCGCCAAACCCCAGCAAGCGTCAGGGATAAACTTTGTTAACTTTCGTTAGTATACGGCACAGAACTGCTCAGCTTGTCCCGTCAGGCCTGATTTTCCCGCCAACCCCAACTGCCGCCGACAGGGATCCCGGCAAGAACTGTTGTGAGGTTTTGTTGCGGCCTCTGTTGCAATTCATGTGAAGATCGCGGGGGGATCCCTTTAAGCCTTGCAAAACAGGGGTAATCTAGGGGGCGGTTAACCTAAGCCAAGGAGGAAAACCATGCTGCCCCTTGTTGCGCCGCTAGCTATAACCGCTCACACCAGCCCCTGGTCTCCCCTAAGCGCGGTGATCATTCTGCTCTGCACGGGACTGGCATACCTGAGCTTCAAGTCCTCTTCGGGGGTGGCTTCAGAAACTGGACCGGTGTTGGGGATGACCTGGCCAGAAGTCTTGGGAGTTGCCAGCTTTGGTCATCTGCTGGGGGTAGGAGTAATCTTGGGCCTCTCCAACATGGGGGTTCTCTAGGTTGCATGGCAACGCAAGCCCTGGCCTTCGTGCCAAGCGCTCTGCACTGCTGCTGCGACCGAGGACAAGTCGCCTTGTGCTAGCCTAGTTATGGCTCTGCCAGTAAGGTGGCGACGCAGCTTCTTGAAAGCACTCCTGCCCTCAGGGTTCTCCTCTAGTCCTTGGTTCACCGGACCTAACTAACCTTCTGCCTTGACGTAGATGGGCTGAGCTAGTAGGCTAGCAGGTACATCTTCTTGAGTAGGCGTTTTGCCTAGGCTAAAGTTGGCTCCGTCTTTAGCCGGTGTGCTCGATCAAGAGCAAGGGGCAACTACCTGCAGCTCGCGGGGAAGTCACGCCTGTGGAGATCCCTCTGGCGGGGTAGTAGAGGTGAACTCTACTACTAGCTACGGGTCGTGGAAGCAGGAAGAAAGCCTCAACGCCGAGCGAAAGTCTGCTTTTGCCCGGGGTTGAATAAGTCTTTCAGAGCGGTTCAGGAAAACTGCGACCCAGCCAAGATCTGGAGCCAATAGGAAAATCCCTAACGAACTCGTTTCTCTAGTCCCACTTCCTTCCTGGTGAGGTTTGGTGTCATGCCTGTAACGATGCTCCTGGCTGCTTTGCCAGAAGGCTATGAACTGTTCGACCCACTGGTCGATATTTTGCCGATCATCCCCGTTCTGTTTTTCCTGCTTGCCTTTGTCTGGCAGGCGGCGGTGGGCTTTAAGTAAAGTCCCAGTCGGCTGGAATCGGTAGCTCCGGCTTGCCCCTCTTGCACTCGCGGAGGGGTTAGTTGTCTTTGCAGAATGCCCTGCCCCAGGCTAGTAGCTCTTCTAGAGGAGTCAGAGATCGCGGTCAAGGACACCGGTAATCCAGAGCACTCCTGCCAAGCAGACAAAGTGGGCGAAGGTGACGTTGATATTGGCAGCCAAGAGCAGTACTCCTGTTACCTGGTTGGCCTGGGTGCGGGCGAAAATGCGTGCCAATAGCTCGCCGACTTGGGCTTCCATGCCAATCAAAGCCAGGAACGCTCCAATGAGGCTGACGTAGGTAACCAACTGCAATTGCTTGGGCAAATCGAATTGGCCTGAGGCAGTAGCGGAAGCTGAGCGGCGCTCTGCGTGCAGCAAGTAGCGCCAGTTGAGGAAGAGGCCGGCTGCTAGAGTGAGTAAAGTCAGCAGAGTAAACCAGAAGGCGATAGTAGCCCCCAGCGAGTCATCTCGATAGACGGTATTCTGGCCAATTAAAAAACCAAGCCACAGCAGCAGGGCCGTTGCCCCCAGAACCCCCTGAAACCAGAACCCAAAGCGGCGCGTCAAGCGCAAGCGAGACCGCATGCGCTCAACCGTCGCCCCTCCTAGCTGCGACATGGGTCCGCTCATCCTTCTTCCCCCGCTCTCTGTCCGCTTCCAGCCTATCCCCATCCTCTGCCCCCCGTCACCGAAAGGCGCGGCGCAGAAGCCTCTACCTTAAGCCGTGGGGTCATCTAGAAGGCTAGGGCTTGCGATGGGAGTCCCTGCTTTGCAGGCGCAGGATTTCCGCCTCGATGCGTTGTTTGAGCTCTTTTCCTTCTTCAGAGCGAATCCACAAGGTGATGCGGTTATATTCCGGCACGGTCATGCCATGGCGGGTGATGATCTCGGTGGCGGTGCGAATGAACTCCCGCCGGATTTGATCCTTGGTGGCCGGATCCTCGGTAGCCTGAGAGCGCTGCTGGGCTTCCTGCCGGTGGGGCTCCATCTCCAAGACGATGCGGGCATACTTGGTAACCTGTTCATCGCTTAGAGCTAGGGGAGTGGCAGGGGTTTGGGCTACAGCCAGGGAAACACCCACCAGCGGGATCCAGGTACAAACCCAGATCAAGCCCACCAGCCCTTTCTGGGCCACGCTTGCCAGCGAGAGTGCCGCTCCTCCTTTCCGACCTGCTTGACCAAACACCGCTACTATCTCCCCACCCAATCACTGCGTTGCCGGTGTCGCTGGGATCTTCTCCTAGGTGTAGCTTTTGTCTGCAACCCGCTTCAAGCTACCCCAGGCAAGCCACCGCCAGTTGTCGCCGGCGCCTACTTCTTTTGACCAAAAAGTGGCCCTAAGGTTCCTGCTGGGGCCTTGAACAGCCCAGAAGGGGGATAATGAGGGTGGATTGCTGGTTGTGGCTTTATGAACTTGGAGCGTCGCCCGGTTTTCCCTTTCACGGCCATTGTTGGCCAGGAAGAAATGAAGCTGGCCCTGCTCCTCAACGTTATCGATCCCCGCATCGGCGGCGTGCTGATCATGGGGGATCGGGGCACGGGCAAATCCACCACCATCCGCGCCTTGGCCGATCTCCTTCCCAAAATTGAGGTCGTCAAAGGGGATCCCTTCAACAGCCATCCGCGGCAGCGGGATCTGATGAGCGATCAGGTGTGGGAGCGCCTGCAGGCAGGAGAAACCCTGGAAACCACCTGGATCCAGGTGCCGATGGTGGACTTGCCCCTGGGGGCCACCGAAGACCGGGTCTGCGGCACCCTGGATATCGAGCGGGCTCTCTCTCAAGGGGTGAAGGCCTTTGAGCCGGGGCTTCTGGCCAAGGCCAACCGCGGCATCCTCTATGTGGACGAGGTCAACCTCCTGGACGACCACCTGGTGGACGTACTGCTGGATGCGGCGGCCTCCGGCTGGAACACCGTCGAGCGGGAGGGGATCTCCATTCGCCACCCAGCCCGCTTTGTGCTCGTGGGATCCGGCAACCCCGAGGAAGGGGAGCTGCGCCCCCAGCTTCTGGATCGCTTCGGCATGTTTGTCCGCATCGAAACGGTGCGGGATCCGGCCCTGCGAGTGCAGATTGTGGAAGAGCGCAGCCAGTTCGACGCCGATCCCCAGGCTTTCTTAGCCAAATACGCCGATGCCCAGCAGCGCCTGCGGGAGCGCATTGAAAAAGCCCAACACCTATTGCCGCAGGTGGGGATTGATCCCGAATTGCGCTTGAAGATCTCTGGCGTGTGTGCGGCCTTGGAAGTCGACGGGCTGCGGGGAGATATCGTCACCAACCGGGCGGCCAAGGCCCTAGCGGCTCTAGAAGGGCGTACGGAAGTTACTGTTGCCGACATTCGCCGGGTGATTAGCTTGTGCTTGCGCCACCGCCTGCGCAAGGATCCTCTGGAAACCATCGACTCCGGCTACAAGGTCGAGAAGGCCTTTAGCGAGGTGTTTCAGGTGAGCCTGGAGAGCGCTGCCTAGCCCTTGCTCCCAACCCCTCCTCCAGGGGGGGAGTTAGGCAAACAGGGTTTCTAGTTTGTTGGCGATGGCAGCAATCCAGGCTTGCTCCTGGCGGCTGAAGCTGCGCGGCCTGTCACTGCCCAAGATAAGGCATCCCTTTTGGCCAATGGGCTGGCAGAGAACCGCCTGGGATCCGGCCGGCAACAGGCCCTCGAACTCGGCGCGGGCGGGGAAAAATCGCAGATCCCCTAGGTAAACCGGCTGCCCCGTCTTCAACACCTGCTGCAGAGTGCCTTGGGGCTGGAGGGAGGGCAACTGGCCAGGGCTAGCTAGGATCCCTCGCTGCAGCAGAGTGCGTCCCTCCACCCAGATCACCACGGTGCGGGCGGCGGTAGTGCTAAGGAGAGTGTGGGAGGCCCAGGCCAGCTCCAGTTTTTCGCGTTCAGACAGCTCAGGATGCCAATCGCAACCTGGACTCCCCTGCAGGGGAGCGGTCTGGGGAGGACGGGGCTGAACCTGCTGCCACAAAAGGCCAGTTAGGATTAAGACGGCGCTGAGGAGGATCCCCAAAGCGTCAGAGCGGGATTGACTGGCCAGCAGTTCTGGCGTAAAGGCCAGCCGGTTGATGACTAGGAGAATGCTGCCCAAAACGCCTGCCACCAAAGGCAGTCGCCGCAGCCAGCGGTTGGGATCTCGCTTGACCCTCAAAGCAGGAAGAGACGTCTAGCGCTAAGTCCAGTCTAGAGCTACCCAAGGTCTTAGAGGCGGCTCCAGATGCCGAGGCGCTCTTGGCGAGCTCTTTTTTCCAGGCCGCGGAAGTAGCTGTCGTACTTGATGTTGTGGGTGTAGGGGGCGATGCGAGCCAAGCCGTTGCGCACCAGCATGGCGTTCATCTGCTGGCCCTCCAGCCAGACATAGGCTTCCACCAAGCCAGTGGCATCGACGTTGCGCAGCAGCTTATCCCCTTCCAGCTTGACCGTGCGGCGGAGGATGCGCTCACGCATTAGCTCAAGCGCCTGCTGATAAAAAGGATCCTCCTGGGGGCTAAGGCCCTGGATCCCGGCCAGCCGGATCAAGCGCAATTTCTGTTCCCCTTCAATCTGCGCCACCAGCGTGTCGCCATTGACCACGCCCACCACCACTGCCTCGGGGTAGCGATCAAAGTAGTGGTTATCGAAGTAGAAGGGGGTGTCAGGCACAACCCGCCGCTCTCCAAACCCGTGGCCGGGAAGAACAGGCAGGGCTAGGAGCCATCCCAACACCGCCCAGCCAAAAGCCATACGCCGGAACATCCTCTTCCCCCAGGGACACCTAAGGCGTAATGGTAGCGGCAACTCTCAGCTAGGCAACCCCTTGCCAGCCAAGGTTCTCTCATGAATAGGGATTTTGGGTGAGGAACTCCCGATCTAGCGGTAGGGGAGCCACTGGCTGGGTAAGGGTAAACTGACCGCTGGCAATCCACTGTTTGAGAATCTCGGCAACTTGCATCGAGCGGCGCAGGCTGACTAGGGGGGCAGTGCGCACCTTGCGGCCATTGAGGACAATGTAGCCGGATTTGAGCTGGGCATAGCTCACCAGGCCAAAGGTGGGCCGCACCCGCCGGGGGATAGAAAAGTCAATCACGGGCGCCACCAAATCTTTGTCCCGGATGGCAATGGGCTCCAAATCGCTGGGGGAAAGGATGGGGATGGGGATCCCAACCCCTAACATCAAGCTGGGGCCGTAGTTGCGGAAGTAGCAGCCTCGCACCCATTCGGCTTGCATCTGTTTGGCGTCGCCAATCAAGGCCAGGGTGGCTGCGGGGCCAATGGGAGTTTGGTTGGGCAGCCGCTTTTGCAGCGGAAAGTGTTGGGTACCTTCCCAAGCTATATAGCCGATGCCGCCCCCTAGAAAGATGCGGCTGCCAATCCCCACCCGGCGCAGGAGGGGATCATTGAGCAGGGGGCATAGCTCGCCGGGATTGGAATAGATGGCGTTGCCCAGGTTGGGCTCCAACAGGCCCAAGTAGGTGTACAGCGGCCGATCGCCGCCATTGACGCCGACAATGAAGTTTTGGTAGGCGTTGCGGGGGTTGAACAGGTAGAACTGGTTAAGCTGATCCCGCGTCAGCAAGGTCTCGTAGTCGGCGCGGGGATAGCAGTCGGTTACTTGGCCAATGGCCCGCAGGTGCACCCGCTTGCCGGCAACCAGATCGGCGATGACATGGCCCCCTCCATAGGGCTGGTCAGTCTGCTCACTGGGCTGGGCCGCCCCGATGTAGAGATCGACAGCCCCAAAGCCGGCATAGGCGGGCACACCATTTAACCAGGCCTGGCGAATCTTGATTGGGGGATCCGTGTGCCCTAGGTTGAGGATCGCTCCCGAGGACTCCATCGGCTCAAAGGTACCGGTGGTTACCACGTCCACCTGCTCGAAGGCCTCCTCAAGGCTAAGGGTAGCTAGCTTGGCCTTGGCCTCCTGAGCCGTCCACACCCGCACCCGGCCTTGGAGAATCCGCCGGTTAATTTCGTCTAGAGTTCTTTCCATATAACTGCAGGCAGTCCGCGTTCCTTTGGGGCAGCGCTCTCGAATGGCTATCAATAGCTTAGATGGGCAAGAAGGCCTCAGGGAGGCAAGCTGCTAGCGGTGGCGGTAGGGCGTCCCTGGGCAGGGTAGGCCAGGCGGGCCGCCAAACTATCGGGCTTCTTGAGGATCTGGCTAGGCAGCGCGGCTTTCCTCTCCCTCCAGGTGGACTTGCCCTTCCAGCAAAGCCAGGGTTAGCCGGTCAAGGGCCTCCAGATCCAATTCGTCGTAGAACCGTTCTTGGAGGAGATAGCAGATTTGGGATTCTTGTTCGCGGGTGAGGCAGGCACTCTGGAGAACTGATTCGACAATTAGGCGAATGGACATGGGGCAGCGCTCTAACTCAACTACCCCTATGAAATTCAGAAGGAGGAGGAGACAGCCGTGATCCAAGTCAAATGGCCATCCTCAGCCAGGGCCTAGCCAAGCAAGCCCGCTGCCGGCAGGGGCAACTCTGCCGCCGCTGCCGCATCCAGCAGCCACAGCAGCCGCCCTCTAGGGTTGACGCTCTGACAAGGCAGGTGGGCCTCCGTCGTCAGCGCCTTTTTGACAATCTCGGCTTTGCTAGCTCCGGCAACCAAAAACACCACCTGGGCCGCCTGGTTTAGGACAGGATAGGTCAGGGTCAGGCGCGGCTCCTCTCCTTTCTGCCCCACGGTTACCCAGCGGTGTTGCACCTGCAGGGCGGCTGTGCCGGGGAACAAGGAAGCCGTATGGCCGTCCTCCCCCACTCCCAGCCAGATGAGATCAAAGGCAGGACATTCGTTGCCGAAAACCCGCCGCAGGGTTGCCTCGTATTCCGCTGCATCCCGCAAGGGATCCCCTGCCTGGGTAGGCATGGGAAAGACCTGCGAGGCAGGAACCCCGACCGTCTCCAGCAGGATCCGCCGTACCATGCCGTAGTTGCTCTCGGGGTGATCCGGGGGAACGTAGCGCTCATCCCCCCAGAACAACCAGGTTTGCTGCCAAGGGATCCCTGGCGTCTGGGTTAAAGCGGCATACAACTTTCGCGGGGTGTTTCCTCCTGCCAAAGCTACCGTAAAGCGACCCCGTTGACGAATGGCCGCCGCAGCCTGCTCCTGCCAGATCTCCACCGCCCGGCGGAAAAGAGCTGCCCCCTCCGGCCAGATTTCCAACTGGAACCCTTGCATCGGTGCCTTCTACTGCCTTAGCCGGGCCAAAGGGATCCCCCTAAGAAGCGACCGCCATCTTCTTGGTTTCCGCCTGGATTTTCTCGTAGAGGGATCGCAGCTTTAGGCCCACAATGACCTGGATGAGCCCGGAGCCGTTGCGGGATCCCGGATATTCGGGGTGCTTGCGCAGAAGCTCTGTCAGCTCGCCGTAATAGCGGGTCGACAGATTGCTCAGGTGGTTCTCGATGTAGATGACCTCCTCCAGCTTGTCGAAGCTGCCGTCAATTTCCAACACCGAGACCGGATGGTCGAAATAGGTGGAGGGGCCGTAGTGTAGGCGAATGCCGGGATAGGAGCAGGTTAGCTTCTTGCCGCACGGGATCCAGTCAATGGTGGAGCCTTCGTCAAATAAATAGACGTGGTCAAAGTACTTCACCCCCTCGCGCTGGATCAGGCGCACCCGCAACACCTTGTGCTCTGGATCCAGCTCTGGCAGAAGCTTAGTGGGCAGCACCTCAATCACCACATCGGCATAGCGCTTCTGCACATCGACGTAGGCCTCGAAATCCGGGCGGCGGGCCTCGATGGAGCGCAGCACATCCTCATAGGTGTGGCCCCGCTCTGCCATGTCCCGCTTAACCTTCCAGGCAACCTTAATTTCCGGCGCCAGATCCAGATAGATCTTAAAGTCCAGCAACTCCCGCACCCGCTCGTCGTACATGGGGTGAAGGCCCTCCAAGACGATGATGGGGCTGGGATCCACCCGCTCAGGGGGGTCGATGGTCCCCGTCTCGTGGTTGTAGATGGGCTTCATCACGCTCTGGCCATTTTTGAGGGCCTTGGCCTGCTCGTACATGAGGTCGAAGTTGTTAGCGCGGGGATCCAGCGCCGTAATGCCCTTTTCCTTGCGCTGTTGGCGATCCAAGGAGTGGTAGTCATCTAGACAAATGGTGGTGATGAGATCCCGGCCAAACAAGTCACTCAGCCGCCGCAAAAACGTGGACTTGCCACAGCCAGAATCTCCAGCAACACCAATCATCACAATGCGTTCGGGACTGCTTGCCATGGGAACTCCTTGGGGATAGGCGGGGCAAAACTGCAAGGAGGCTTCTAAAACTTTATGGCTTTGCATATTACCACAAGACGCTCCACCGCAAGCGAGCCTGAGGCTGGAAAAGCTGGCGCTGGCAGAAGACAAACCATTTCCTGGGCAGTGCAGGCGTTTTTCTGGATGGGCAAGGGAGACGCCGCCAGTTGACAGGGCAGGTTCCCTTCCGCAAAGGCAGCCTGCTAAGGTGTTTGCTGTAGCTACCACTGCCAGGAGCAGATCCCAGTCATGGTTGCCAGCGCCCAAAAACGAGAAGTTGTGGTCAATCTCTACCGCCCCAATGCCCCTCTAGTTGGCCAATGTTTGGAGACCTACTCCCTTGTTGAGGAAGGGGCACCTGGCCTAACCAAGCACATTGTGCTTAGCCTGCCCGATCCCAACTTCCGCTACCTGGAGGGCCAGAGCGTTGGCATTATTCCTCCTGGCGTCGATGCCCAAGGCAAGCCCCACAAGCCCCGCCTCTACTCGATAGCCTCCACCCGCTACGGCGACGATGGCGAGGGACGCACGGTTTCCTTGAGCGTGAAGCGGGCCGAATACGTGGATAAGGAAACCGGCCAGCCGGGAGTGGGAGTCTGCTCGGGCTTCCTCACCGATCTCCGAGCTGGGGATGAGGTGATGATCACGG
Organism: Synechococcus sp. WC10meta; assembly: GCF_047461475.1. Lineage (NCBI taxonomy): Bacteria > Bacillati > Cyanobacteriota > Cyanophyceae > Synechococcales > Synechococcaceae > Synechococcus > Synechococcus sp. WC10meta. The sequence goes on along the minus strand of NZ_JANSHF010000013.1, from coordinate 8,230 downwards.
GGCCGGCTGGGAAGACGTTCCTCCTGCCGGAGGATCCAAACGCCAACCTGATCTTAATTGCCACTGGCACGGGCATTGCTCCTTTTCGGGCTTTCATCAAGCATTTGCTCGAGGAGGATCCCAACTACCAAGGCAAGATCTGGCTGTTTTTTGGGGTACCCACCACTTCCAGCCTGCTGTATCGGGGCGACCTGGAAGCCTGGAAAGCTGAGCATGGGGATCGCTTTCGCGTCGACTACGCCATCAGCCGCGAGCAGCAAACCCCCGATGGCAAAAAGATGTATGTGCAAAACCGCATGGCCGAGTACGGCGCCGAGCTGTGGGAGATGCTGCAAAAACCCAACACCTACGTCTACATCTGTGGTCTCAAGGGGATGGAGGATGGCATCAACAGCGTCATGGCTGCCGTAGCCCAACAAGCAGGCCAAGACTGGAGCAGCTTCCAGAAGGAGCTCAAGAAAGCTAGCCGCTGGAACGAGGAAACCTACTAGGGGGTCCTGGAGGTTTCTGGAGCGGCCAAAGCATGCCAAAATGCTGGTATCTAGGCTCCCCAGAGCAAAAGGTTTTCCAGGAGTCCTAAGCTGTGGACGCGCGCTACAATCCCCAGGCCATTGAAAGGAAATGGCAGGCCCACTGGCGTGAAATTGGGTTGGATCGCACGCCAGAGCTAACAGCAGAAAGCCGCAAGTTCTACGCCCTGTCGATGTTCCCCTACCCCAGCGGCAGCCTGCACATGGGGCATGTGCGCAATTACACCATCACGGATGTCATTGCCCGCCACAAGCGGATGCAGGGGTATGCGGTGCTGCACCCCATGGGGTGGGACGCTTTTGGCTTGCCGGCAGAGAACGCCGCCATTGACCGGGGGATCCCGCCGGCCAAGTGGACCTACCAGAACATTGCCCAGATGCGGGATCAACTGCAGCGGCTGGGGCTTTCCTACGACTGGGAGCGGGAGATTACCACCTGCGCCCCCGACTACTACAAATGGACGCAGTGGCTGTTCCTGCAGTTTTTCAAGGCAGGCCTGGCCTACCAAAAGGAAGCGCCGGTGAACTGGGATCCCGTGGATCAGACCGTCCTGGCCAACGAGCAGGTGGATGCGGAAGGGAGATCCTGGAGATCTGGGGCTCGGGTGGAAAAGCGCCTCCTCAAGCAGTGGTTTCTCAAGATCACGGCCTATGCCGACCAACTCCTGGCTGACCTGGAGAAGCTCTCCGGCTGGCCAGAGCGGGTGCGCACCATGCAGGAGAACTGGATTGGCCAGTCGGTAGGGGCTAGAGTTCTCTTCAAAACCGAAACAGGGGAAGAGCTGCCGGTGTTTACCACCCGGCCTGATACCCTCTGGGGAGCCACCTTTATGGTGCTGGCGCCGGAGCATCCTTTGGTGGAGAAGCTCACCACCCCCGAGCAGCAGGCTGCCGTCAAAGCCTACCAGGCCGAGGCCGCTGCCCGCAGCGAGATCGAGCGCAGCGCTGAGGATCGGGAAAAGACGGGCGTCTGGACGGGCTCCTACGCCATCAACCCCGTCAACCAAGAGCGCATCCCCATCTGGATTGCCGACTACGTGTTGATGGGCTATGGCACAGGGGCCATCATGGCCGTGCCGGCCCACGACCAGCGGGACTTTGAGTTTGCCCGCAAGTTTGGCCTGCCCATCAAGCTGGTGGTGCAGCCGCCTCAGGGTGGGGTGGAGACTGCTGAAGATCTGCAGGCGGCCTGGACAGGGGAGGGGGTGTTGATAAACTCCGGCCCCTTGAACGGAATCCCGGTGGGCAAGGGCCCAGGGCAAAGTGTGGAAAGGGCCATCGCCTGGCTGGAGGAGCAGGGGCTAGGGGAACGGCAGGTCAACTACCGCCTGCGCGACTGGCTTATCTCGCGGCAGCGCTACTGGGGCTGCCCCATCCCGGTCATCCACTGCCCCCGTTGCGGCATTGTGCCGGTGCCGGAAGAAGATCTGCCAGTGCTCTTGCCAGAAGATGTAGAGCTGACGGGGCGAGGCGGATCCCCATTAGCCCAACTGGAGGAGTGGGTGAAGGTGAAATGCCCCACCTGTGGCGCAGAGGCCCGCCGGGAAACGGACACCATGGACACCTTCATCTGCTCGTCCTGGTATTTCCTGCGCTTTAGTGATCCCCACAACGACCGCGAGATCTTCCGCAAGGATCTGGTCAACGCCTGGCTGCCGGTGGATCAGTACGTGGGCGGCATCGAGCACGCCATCTTGCACCTGCTCTACGCCCGCTTTTTCACCAAAGTGCTGCGGGATCTGGGGTTGCTGAATTTCGATGAGCCCTTCTCCCGCCTGCTAACCCAGGGGATGGTGCAGGCGCGCACTTACTACAACCCCAACAAGTCCGGCAAGGATCGCTGGATCCCCACAGCGCTGGTTAAGGATCCCAACGATCCGCGGGATCCCGAAACCGGCGAGCCTCTGCAAGTTATCTACGCTACGATGTCCAAATCCAAGGGCAACGGCGTGGATCCGGAAGAGGTGCTGGCCAACTATGGGGCAGACACGGCCCGCATGTTTATCCTCTTCAAGGCGCCACCGGAAAAGGACTTGGAATGGGACGATGCCGACGTGGAAGGGCAGTTCCGCTTTCTCAACCGCGTCTGGCGGCAGGTGTACGACTTTGTCAGTCGCGGTGGCGGGACGGCGTCCTTGCAGGCCAAAGTCGAGGTGGGATCCCTGACCAAGGCGGAAAGGGATCTGCGCCGCGCCGTCCACACGGCCATCAAGGAAGTCAGTGAGGATCTGGAGGAGTACCAGTTCAACACTGCCATTGCCGAGCTGATGAAGCTGAGCAATGCCCTAGCCGAGGCGGGGATCCCGGACTCGCCAGTTTATGCAGAAGGGATCCGCACCCTGGTCTTGCTCCTGGCGCCCTTTGCCCCCCACATTGCCGAAGAGCTGTGGCAGGCCCTAGGCGGTACCGACTCGGTGCATCGCCAGTCTTGGCCCAGCTACGACCCGGCGGCGCTGGTGGCCGATACGGTCACGATTGTGGTGCAGGTCAACGGCAAGCTGCGCGGCTCCTTTGAAGCCCCTGCCGATGTCACGCCGGAGGAGCAGGAGCGGCTAGCTCTGCAGTCGGAAGCGGCCCAGAAGTATCTCCAAGGGGCGACGCCGAAGAAGGTCGTCGTGGTGCCGAAGAAGCTGGTCAACGTGGTTGTCTAGCTCTCCGTTTGCTCAGGTAACCTCCCCCCCTGCATAGGCAAGACCCAGGAGCAGGGCTTAGGATACTGCCTTGGGGTTTAGTTCTTGTCTGCCTATGCGCAAGCGATGGGTTCTCAAGCCGCAGCAGCTTCCTCTGCTGTGGATGGCCATTCAGCTAGCGGTCGGGATCCCTGCCCTGGCCCACCCCAGCAGCAGCTCTGCCAATCCTCCGGCTGCCCTTGAGGCTGCCACCCAGCGAGTTACCGAAATCCACGGCGGTGCTGGCCCCTGGGCGGTGGTGGGTTATCGCATGGGGATGCGGGCTCTCAAGGAGCTGGGCTTGGCAAGTCCCCTCCCCCCCACCTCCCCAAGTCGCTTTGTGGTGGAAGTCATTCACGAGTCGCCGCTCCAGATTCCCTTTGCCTGCATCGTGGATGGGTTGCACGCCGCCACTGGAGCCAGCTTGGGCAAGCTGAACTTAAAGCTGGTGGAGGTGGACTCCCTGGACAAAATGCGCAGTGTTGTCATCCATCGAGAAACTGGCAAGCGAGTGGAGTTTCAAGTCTTGCCTGGGTTTATTGCTAAGTACCGAGAGCTGCCCCCAGAACGGCTTATGGCAGCGGGGCAAGAAGTTCTTCAAATGGCCGACGAGGCTCTTTTCCGTCTCACGATTAGACCCTAGCGCCGATCCCCCCAGCAGGATGGGAACTCCAGGGCGGGAGAGGTATGATGCCTAGCACGGCTTTTTCCAGAAGGACTAAGGAGAAAGCTGTGCCGCTAGGTTGCTCTGGGGATCAGCCAGGGCAAGCAATGGGGAAAGTCCGGTGCAAATCCGGCGCTGTGCCGCAACTGTGATGGGCAAAAGCCCTCAGTCAGGATGCCCGCCTGCGGCTTCAGCTCAGGGCTTAGAGCCCTTCCGGGTCGCATGGAACAAAGAGCTGACATGAAAAAGACAGTTCTAGGCCTCAGCCTTGGGCTGGGAAGCTGGGTTTTGGGGATCCCAGCCTGGGCGCAAGCGGTCTTGGATACCGGCCTCAGCGCCGAGATTTTGAATCAACCCGTCACCACCCCGTTTCGCCGTCCTGGCCTCTTGCGAGAGTCTTCCCGCCCCGTCTATGTCATCACCCGCCAGCAGATGCGCGAGCAAGGGGCAAGAACCGTGCAGGAAGCCCTGCGCTATCTGCCCGGCATCCTCAGCGATGGCACAGCCGGCAACCAGTTGGGAGCCCTCAGCTCTCAGTTCCTGCGAGGGGCGCGAACGGCCCAGGTGCTGGTGCTGTTGGATGGCCGCCCCCTCAACGATCTGGGTTTTTTTGGGGGGTTTGACCTCTCCCAAATCACCACCGATGTCGTCGAGCGAATTGAAGTCTCCCCCGGCGGCGGCTCTACCCTGTACGGCTCAGACGCTGTTGGCGGCGTCATCAACATCGTCACGGTGGAGCCCCAGCCAGAAACGGAGACAGTGGTGGAAGCGGCGGTCGGCAGCTATGGCCTCAATGAGCAAGGGATCCAAAGCCGCGGCCAAGGGCAGGAGCTGGGCTGGGTGCTCAGCTACCGTCGCCTGCAGAGCAACAACGACTTTCCCTTTACCATCCGACGGCTGGGCAAGTCGGGCAGGCGGGAAAACTCAGCGGTGGAGTACCACAACTTGCAGGCCAAGCTCACCTGGCAATTGGCCGAAGACCAAGTCCTAACGGCAAACGCCCTCTACCTCAACAAAACCTTCCGCGTGCCCGGCAGCATAGACTTTCCCTCCCTCGATGCCGAGCAAACCACCAACGACCTGCTGCTGGATCTCAGGTGGCTGTGGACTCAGGAAACAGGCTCTCTGCAAGCTCGGCTCTTTTTGGACGATCTCAACTACCGCTTCAGCGCCCCGCAAAGCCAGGGATCCCGCGACCTCATCCTGCGCGATAGCTGGGGATCCCAGCTCCAGTATGCTTGGAAAGCTGGCGAAAACCTAGAGGGAGTCTTGGGGGCAGACTATCGCTCTATCTCAGCCCGCAATACAACTTTTTCGTTTGCCAGGGGTTCTACCAATACCAACTACGACGATACGGTTAACCAGGGAGCCCTGTTTGCCCGCCTGGATTACAGCCCAGATCCCCGTTTCCACCTCGACTTAGGCATCCGCCAGGACTTCAGCAGTTTGGCCAGCGGCTCGGCTACCTCGCCTGCTCTAGGGATCCGCTGGGCTTTGGCGGAAGGCACCACCTTGAGGGCCAGCTATGCCGGCAGCTTTCGCACTCCCTTGATCTCGGAATTGTTCTTCCGGCTGCGCGGCTTTTTTGAAGTGGATGGCAACCCCAATCTCCGCCCAGAGCGAGGGGAAAGCTTTGACATTGGCTTAGATCAAACCTTGGGAGATTTTGGCCTGCTGCGCTTGACTGTTGCCCACAACCGCATCCGCGATGGCATCACCTTTGTCAGCCTTGGGCCGCGCCGAGGAACCTATGAAAATATTGGGCTGGTTGAATATACCGGCCTGGAGGCAGCTTTGGATGTGCGGCTGGGGGAAAACTGGATGCTTTTTGCCAACTACACCCTCAATGATCCCATCATTCGCGCCGCCCTTGACCCGGCTACAGTTGGCAAGCAGCTAGCCTTTGTGGGAGCCGATAGCCTGGACTTAGGCCTGACCTACCGCCACGAGCAAGGCTGGTACAGCTCAATTTTAGTCCATCACATTGGGAGCTTTTTTACCAACAACACCAACACGGAATCCCTACCAGGCTACACCACCGTAGCTTGGCGAGGAGGGATCCCGTTGACTGAGGACCTAAGCCTAGAGATGGGGATCGACAACCTGCTGGATGAGCAGTATGAAGTTTTCCCCGGCTATCCCGGCGTTGGTCGCACGCTAAGGGTGAACCTGCGGGGGCAATTTTAGCGACATCTCAGGCTGTTTTTAACTCCCTGGCTAGCCATTTGTAGGGTGCTTCTAGTTTGGAAGCAACTGTATGACGATCTCAACCAGAATCTCGACTCAAGCTGAGGCCAAACATTACCTTTGGGTTTGTACCACCTGTGGATCTCGCTGGGTCAACGGCCAAAAAGAAGGGACTAGCAAAGGAGAAATGCTTCTAGCCGCCTTGCAATCGCAGGCGCTCAATCCTAATTGCAGCTTAAGCCAGTTGCCTGTATGAGCAGCTGCAGCCATGCTTGCGTGATTGCCCTGGCAGCCCCTGGAAAGATGACCTACGTGTTTGGAGATCTCGATCCCCAAGACGTAGAGCCAATCTTGCAGACAGCGGAGCTGTATTTGACAAAGCCCGATGGCGTCCTGCCCTGGGCAGAGCGCCCTCTTAAAAAGGGGGTGATTGCTCGCATTCCACCAGTCCAATAGGAGCAGCCTATGGCCGCTTTCAGTCCCTGGATTACGCCTCTAAACCAAAGTTGGCAGGAGGTTTCCCCCACTGGCTGGATAACTCTCTACGAAGGGATCCCGGCTCACATCGACTGTCTTGGGCCGCTGCTCTATGAGCTCTTCCAGGAGCACTGGGCTGAGATCCAAGTGGGCTGTGTGGCGGAGGGAGGAGTGCTGGAAGCGGCCTTTACCAGTCCCCCTGCTCTCTGTGTGCTCTACGACGGCTACTTGACCGTGGCCACCGAAACTTGGCATTTGCATCTGTGTCTAGAAGAGCACCGGGGCGGCCCCTATGGCCGAACCCCCCTAGAACTGCGCCGCAAAAGATTGGTCAGCCGCGCCGCCCTCTATCGCCGCCTCAATCCGCAGCGCCAGCCTCGCCAATGGGGAATTCAATTTTGGAACGGGGCAGAGGAATCTCTGCTGCAGATCTTCTTGCCCAGTCCCTTTTTAGGGCCAGGAGAAGACTACCTGCCCGAAAGCAAAGCCAACTACCAAAAGCTCTCCCTCTATGAACGCCTGCGAGCCATTTATGTCGAGGGAAAAGGGCGGATCCCTTACGAGGATAACCCTCTCAAGCGGCCCTACTTGGCGGTTTGCCGCTCCAGCCGCTGTTATCCTTCCCGCAACTATCAACCGGTTGTGGAAGTCCTGCAATCTGCCCTGCAAGAAGCCAATTTAGATATTCGGGTCATTACTTCCGGATGTCTAGAAGTCTGTCAAGAAGGGCCTGTGGTTTTCTACTCTGGCGACCGCACTTGGTACAAGCGGGTTACACCTCCAGTAGCGCGGCAAATTGTCCAGGAGCATCTGCTAAAGAACTGCCCCCTGAAAGCTCACCTTTTTCCCGGAGATTAGCCTATGGTCAGTCTGCAATCTCTTGTGCAGTCCATCCCCAAACCTCGCCGCTGGATTCCAGTTGCCATTTGGCTACGGGCTGCCCAAGACTTAGCCTGTGGCCGATTTTGGCCCAGCCTATTTACCACCATTGGCTGCCTTAGCAACATTGCCTATACCTGTACGCTGCCTTTTGTAACCGTTGGCATCATTGCGGGCACCACGTTAACTCGCCAAAGGGCAATAGTTAGCGCCTCGATGATTTGGCTAGCCAACCAAATCTTTGGCTATGTCTGGCACAACTATCCCCGCACGCCTGACTCTTTTGCCTGGGGGGTGGTCTTGGGGATCGGCACGGTGGGAGTGGTCCTGCTAGCCAGCTACCGCCCTCTCTTCTTCCAGCCCCACCCTCTCCGAGCCGGACGATGGCTGTGGAATTATCTTTGGATCCCAGCCATGCTCATCCTGGGTTTTCTTGCTTTTGAAGGGCTGATCTTGGCAGCTGGCCTAGTTTTGGGAGGGACAGAGGGTTTGACCCTACCTGTTCTCGGCAAGATCTGGGTGGATAACTGGCTGTGGACGAGCTTTTGGCTTGGGATTCATACTCTTTTGGTGTGGGACAGGGCACTTGACATTCTCCCTGCCATAAAAGGCAGGGATTCTTTCTCAGACAGCAGGATGGCTCCTACCGGCTGAGCTACAAAGCGCTCCGCGCCGCCGTAGGCGAAAGAGCATGAGGCTGAAACCTCAACCCTGTGGGGGATGCCATAACCCCAACTACTAGGCCAGAGCCCAGATACGTTCTGCGAAGGTTGAGTGCTCCCACCCCGTCGCGATGAAACTCAAACCCACACCCACACCTATAC
>NZ_JANSHF010000012.1:0-66201 GCF_047461475.1 Synechococcus sp. WC10meta | reverse complement strand
CCAGCTCTTTAGCTGCGACGGCGCCAAACTAGAGGGACATGGCTTTATTCAAACCAACCCTTCCCACGACCTGGTGCACCTATTTATTGCCGCCAACGGCAACATGCCCTGGCAGCCAGTGGAAAGCCGCGAGCAAACCTGCTTTGCCGAGTACAACGCCGTGCTGCTGGAGCACCTTTTGGTTAACTGCTTCAACGCGGCAGTGCTGGAATCCATGACCCCTGAGCAAATTGTTCCAGAGGCCCGCAAGTTTTTGAAGTGGTTTGTCTCCGAGCACTATGCGCCTTTTCCGGTCTCAGAAGAAGAGGCTTTTCGCCGCTTTGCCGAGGCTTTGGATATCGATTGCATCGTGCGGCTATTTCCCTACTTCTACAGTTTGCGGGCTTGGGAATGCTTCAGCCCCATCTACCGCAGCGAGGTTTATGATTTGGAGTTTACTTCCGAAGATGACCCGGTCAGGGAAGCGCCAGAATGGGCAGCAGATCCCAATATTTTGCAAGCCCAAGAGCTGGTAAGACAAAAGCTCACTGAGGCATTGGCCGAGGCCAGATCAAGCTGATCCAGGCCAGAGTCGGTTTTCTCAACAACTCTCCCGACTTCACCACCCTTCAAAAAACCTGGCCTTGGCTTCAAGCCTGCCCGTGCTCGGTGAGGGAATTACCCACCACCAGCCGCCGGAAAGCCTTTTTGCCCACCTGCAAAACCCGCCCCGCCAACTCCGAAGCGTTGGCAAACTCCAGGTCGGGATCCTCCACCTTTTGACCATCTAGCCGCACAGCGCCCCCTTGAATCTGCCGACGGGCCTCGGCAGCGCTCTTGCACAGGCCGGACTCGCGCAGGATGTAGCTGAGCTTAACCGGATAGGACAAGCCCTCGACAGCAAAGGTGGGGATGGAGGCGGTCTCGACAAGTTCACCTTGCAACACCAGGGCTTGGGCGGTGCGCTGGGCCTCTTCTGCCACCTCAGGGGAGTGAAACTGAGCCACTAGGGTTTTGGCTAGGAGAATCTGGCGCTGACGGGGATCCGCCGGCAGCTCCGAAAGAGGCACTGAGGTGAGCAACTCGAAGTAGCGCTGCACCAGGTGATCCGGCACCTTCTCCAGCTTGGAGTACATGGTGAGGGGATCCTCGGTCAAGCCCACGTAGTTGTTCTTGGACTTGGACATCTTCTGGTAGCCATCCAAGCCCTCCAAAAGAGGCACCGTTAGGCAAAACTGCGGGGTTTGCCCTTTCCAAAGCTGTAGCTCCCGGCCAACTAGGAGGTTAAAGCGCTGGTCAGTTCCCCCCAACTCCACGTCCGCCTCCAGCGCCACCGAGTCGTAGCCTTGCAGGAGAGGGTAGAGAAATTCGTGCAAGTAGATGGGCGTTCCCGAGCGGTAGCGCTGGGCAAAGTCTTCCTTGGCCAACATCTGCCCCACCGTCATCTGGGCCTGGAGTTCGATCAGCTCACTGAGAGTCAGGCGGGCCAGCCACTCGCTGTTGCGGCGCACCTCCAGCCGGCCAGGGGTCTCAAAGTCCAGGATCTTGGCAGCCTGCTCCAGATAGGTGCGGGCGTTTTCTTCCACTTCTTCTGGGGTCAGGCGGGGACGGGCCTCCGATTGGCCGGTGGGATCTCCTACTAGAGCCGTAAAGTCACCGATGAGCAAAATAGCCACATGGCCGGCATCCTGGAACTGGCGCAACTTGCGCAAGACCACCGCATGGCCCAGGTGCAGATCCGGCCGCGTGGGATCGATGCCCAGCTTGACCCGCAAGGGGCGATCGGTTTTGGCTAGGCGCTCTGCCAGAGCTGCCGCTCCCCCTGGAAAGATCTCGGCTACCCCCCGCTGGGTGATCTCGGCAATGCGGGGATCCTCTAGAGCGGAAGAGATAGGAGTTGGCTCCATCTCTGCACTGAGAGGCAACATGAGCCATTTTATTCCCTTGCCTAGAGGCGGCGAGGATCCCCTGCCGGCCCAGGAAGCGCCGCCCTATAATGGGGCAAACTTGGGGTTCTCCGCAACGCTGAAGTGACGGAGTTTTTGACGTGACCTACAGTCCCAGGCCCTCGAGAGCTCCGCGGCACTCTTCCAGCCGCCCCTTTCCCCACCTGGACTACGACGAGTACGCCGATGACATCCCGCCCACCCGCTTCTCCTGGCTTGCTCAGGTTGCTGGCACGGTGGGCAACCTGTTGCTGGGATCCCTGCTTTTGGGCTCTACGGCAACGGCTGCTGGCTTGTTGGGGTTGGCCATTAGCTTCCGCAACCTGCCCGATGTGCGTCAATTGCGGAACTACGTGCCGGTGGCCACCACCCACATTGTCGATATCCACGGCGAGCCCATTGCTAGCCTCCACGGGGAAGCCAACCGGGAGGTAATCTCCCTCGAAGAAGTCTCCCCGGAGATGAAGAAAGCGCTGCTGGCTATTGAAGACAGCCATTTCTACACCCACCCCGGCATCAACCCGGTCAGCTTGGGCCGGGCACTCTTGGGCAGCGTCGAGGGGGGATGGGGCTCGGCGGGGGGTGGATCCACCCTGACGATGCAGTTGGTGAAAAACCTTTTTCTAAAGCCGGAGCGCACCCTCAGCCGCAAGGTGGCCGAGATTGTGCTAGCGCTGCGGCTGGAGCAGGTCTTCACCAAAGACGAGATCCTAGAGATGTACCTCAACCAGGTGTACTGGGGGCACAATCTCTACGGCATTCAGGCGGCAGCCCGCAGCTACTTCAACAAAGATGCGGCGGAGCTCAACTTGGCGGAAGCAGCAATGCTGGCCGGGATCCTGCCGGCGCCAGAAATCTTCAGCCCCTTTCGCAACCTGGAGGCAGCCAAGCAGCGCCAACGGCTGGTGCTGGATCGCCTGGTGCAGCTCAAGTGGATTACCCCAGAAGAGGCGCAGGCAGCGCGAGAGCAGAAGCTGACTTTTGGCCGCATCACCTCTTTCCAAAGCAACGCGCCGGCGGTTACCGACGCCATTGAGGCAGAGCTGCGGCGCCGCTATGGCGAGCAGGCCATCCTCCAGGGGGGGCTGCGGGTTCAGGCCACTATCGACCTGCGGCTGCAGCGCATTGCCCAGCGCATTGTCAACGAAGACGGGCCTCGCCTTACCGCCACTCGCCGGGCTGATCAGATGGCTCTGGCGGCGGTGGATCCCCGCACAGGCTACGTCAAGGCCCTTGTGGGCGGCATCAACGCTCGGCGGGGCCAGTTTAACCGCGCCACCCAAGCCTTTCGCCAGACTGGCTCCACCTTCAAGCCCTACGTGTACTATGCGGCCCTGGCTAGCGGCCGCTACACACTCTACAGCATCCTCTACGACACCCCCGTCACCTATCCCGGCTCTCCTCCCTACAGGCCGAAAAACTATGACAACACCTTTTACGGCCCCCTCACCTTTGCCCGCGCCTTGGAGCTCTCCCGCAACGTGCCCACCGTCAAGCTGGCAGAGGAAGTTGGGATCCACAACGTCATTGCTGCAGCCAAGGCCACCGGCCTCAGCGCCGAGATGCCCCCCAACTTAACCACTGCCCTGGGGTCGGCCAGCGCCAGCCCCCTAGAGATGGCAGCCAGCTATGCCGTGTTTGCCAACGGCGGCTACTGGGTGGAGCCGACGCTCCTAGCCCAGGTGGTGGATCGCAACGGCCAAGTTCTCTTCGAGGCCAAACCCCAGCCGCGGCAGGTTTTGGATCCCTGGGCGGTGGCCACCCTCAACCAGATCCTCAAAGGGGTGGTAACCCAGGGCACCGGGACGGCAGCCCGTCTGGACGATGGGCGACCGGTGGCTGGCAAAACGGGCACCACCTCGGATTTCCGCGACGCTTGGTTCATCGGCTATGTGCCGCAACTGTCCACTGCCATCTGGATTGGCAACGACGACAACTCTCCCATGCTCCCGGGTACGGCAGGAGGCGCTTTTGTCGCTCCCACCTGGAAGCGCTTTATGACAGAGGCCCTGCAAGGGATCCCGCCCCAGGATTTCCCCAGCCCCGATGACTTTCCCCCTCCCCAACCATGAGCGATAGCGAGGAGCGGTTGGCGCGCATTGAGCGCACTGTCGAGGCCAACGCCCAGGCCATCGCCCAACTGGCCCGGCAAAACCAAGAGCTGCTACAAACCATTGCCGGCACCGAGGAGCGCATTGCCAAGGCTGAGGAACGGATTGCCAAAGCAGAGGAGCGCATTGCCAGTGCCGAAGAACGCCTGGAGGCGGAAGTCAAACGCTGGGACGAGCGCTTTTTCCAGCTCAGCCGCGACACCCTCAACTTCACCCGCAATGGGGTTACCATTGCCGCCATCACCGCGGCTTTGATGTTGTCCCCCTGCTGATCGAGCTGCTGGGGCAGGGATCCCGCTGGTTTGGGCTTTCAGGCCAAGGCAAACAGGGCGCTGGGGCACCAGATCCCCACCGCCATGACTGGGGGATCCAGAGCGTAGGGGTTCTGAGTTACACTAAGACTGCAAAGAAAGGTAACGCCTTTGTCTGGTTTAGGCTTGCCTTCCCGGCGTCCTTTCTTGCATCTTTCGCACAAGACCCAGAGGACAGACGACTATGGCCTTTGAACTCCCACCTCTGCCCTACCCTGCCGACGCGCTTCAGCCCTACATGTCGGCAGAAACCTTCTCCTACCACCACGGCAAGCACCATGCGGCCTATGTAGCCAACCTAAACAAGCTGATCGAAGGCACCGAGCTGGCCAACAAGTCCCTGGAAGAAATCATCAAGGCCACGTTTGGGGATCCTGATAAAGTGGGCATCTTCAACAATGCCGCCCAGGTTTGGAACCACACCTTTTTCTGGGAATCCATGAAGCCAGGCGGGGGCGGCGCGCCGACAGGGCCCATTGCTGACAAGATCAACGCTGATCTAGGCGGATACGACAAGTTTGTGGAGGCTTTCAAAACGGCGGCGGCCACCCAGTTTGGCAGCGGCTGGGCCTGGCTGGTGCTGGACAACGGCACCCTGAAAGTGACCAAAACCCCCAACGCGGAAAACCCGCTGGTCCACGGCCAAGTTCCCCTGCTAACGCTGGATGTGTGGGAGCATGCCTACTACCTGGACTACCAGAACCGGCGGCCTGACTACATCACCGCCTACCTGGAGCACCTGGTGAACTGGGATGCTGCCAACGCCCGGCTGGCGGCGGCCTGAGTGTACCTGTTCTGGGATCCCTGGACAGGGGATCCCCTTGAAGACTAGCTCCGCCTCTGCCAGCTAGGCAGACCTCTTTTGATGGGATTCGAGGGATCCTCAGCAACTGGGGATCCCTTTGCTCTTTTTGCAAGGCACCTCGAACCTGGAAGAATCTGATAGACTCAGGCGGGCATCTGGTTGCTGTCCTTTGGGTATCTATGCTGGCTAGCTGGCTGCAAATTTCAGGGATCCCTCTAGCCGTAGTCGGCCCGGTGAAAAACCCGGTGCTGGTATTCCTCATCATCCTGACGATCATGCTGGTGGCCCCGCTGCTATTTGAGCGACTGCGCCTGCCGGGGATCATCGGCCTGATCTTGTCCGGGTTGGTGGTGGGGCCCTACGGCTTGGGGATCCTGCAGCGGGACGAGACCATCGTCTTGTTGGGCACGGTGGGGCTGTTGTTTCTCATGTTCATGGCCGGGCTGGAGACTAGCCTGGAGGATTTAAAGCTCAACGCCGGCAAGGCCAGCATCTTCGGGGCGTTTACCTTCCTGTTGCCCATGCTCATTGGCACGGTAGCCATGCTGGCCATTGGGTATGACTTCCTGGCGGCGGTGCTGGTGGCCTCCTGCTTTGCCTCTCATACCCTGATTGGGCTGCCCATTGTCTCCAAGCTGGGGTTGATGCGCCTGCAAACGGTAACGGCAACCCTGGGGGGTACCCTGATCACGAATGTCCTGGCCTTGTTGGTGCTGGCGGTGGTGGTGCGCGCCCATCAAGGGGAGCTGACGCTGCAATTTTGGCTGACGTTGATCCCTTCCATTGCCCTCTACACCTTTGCCACCTTCTGGGGGGTGCCCCGGCTGGGCCGTTGGTTTTTCCAGCGCTTTGGCCACGATGAGGGAGCAGAGTTTACGTTTGTGATTGCCACCTTGTTCCTGGTGGCCTACGGAGCGGGGTTGATTGGCATTGAGCCAGTGGTGGGAGCCTTTTTGGCAGGGACGGCCATCACCCCCATCATCTCCCCTCTCAGCCCCCTGATGAACCGGATTCAGTTCATCGGCAACACCCTGTTTGTGCCTTTCTTCTTGATCTCGGTGGGAATGCTGATCAATCCCGGTATTCTCTTGGGGGAGCCGCGCACGCTGCTGGTGGGCGGGGTGATGATTGCAGCGGAGGTGGTGAGCAAGTTTTTGGCGGCTTGGATCCCGGCGCAACTGTTTGGCTGGCGCTTTGCCAGCGCTATGGTTATGTTCGGCCTGTCGATGGCCCAGGCGGCGGCTACCCTGGCGGCAATCACAGTGGCTTTCAACGTGAAATTGGTGGATGAGCTGACGGTGAACGGCACCATTGCCATGATCCTGGTTACCTGCATCGCCTCGCCTTGGATTGTTGCCCGCTGGGGGCAGCAGCTCCAGCCTAGGGAGGTGGCATCAGAAGCCAGCGACTTGCCTAGGCCAGCCTGGGGATCCCGCGTCCTGGTGCCGGTAGTCAACCCCGAGACTGAGAGCAACCTGCTGCGGTTGGCTCTGATTCTGGCCAAAAAAGATGGGGGAACGCTGCTGCCGCTGCACGTTCTGTCTGACCGCGCCGGGATCTCGCCAGCAGCCCTGGCCCGGCAAGAGCAGTTGTTGTCCTTTGCCGAGTCCCTAGCCCACAGCGCTGCAGCGCGGGTGGAAGCCATTCGCCGGGTGGATGACTCGGTGGAAAAAGGGATCATTCGCTCGGCCCTGGAGCGGCAGGCGACCTTGGTGATCCTGGGCTGGAGGGGCTACTCCACCTATGCGGAGAACTTTTTCGGCAGCATCATTGACGCCGTGGTGCGGCAGGTGGAGATCCCGGTGCTAATCGCGCGCTTCCCTGTTCCGCTCGAGACGACGCGGCGCATCCTTTTGGCAGCCCCAGAGTTGGAAGTGTCTCCTGGATCCCTGCAGCAGACGATTGGGCTGGCGCAGACGCTGGCTGGGGAGTTGAAAGCGGCGCTGCAGCTTCTCTTAGTGCAAACCCGACCGCTGCGGGAGCGCTCTCCGGGCCCGGGGGCGGCAAGCTATGCCCATCTGCCGGTACAGCGGGTGCAGGGGGGGTTGGTGGCCGAGGTGCTCAAAGCCCTGCAGCCGGGGGATATGTTGGTGGGAGTGCTCAGCGAAGCCCGCAGCCGCTTTCGCCTAAGCCGCGAGCCGGAGATCATCGCCCGCCATCGTCCCGACCTCCCCATGATCGTGGTGCATCTGCCTGCTGCCCACCCGCCGCGTTTGCAGGAGAGTGTTCTGGCGGCAGGAGACTCCACTTGGTACTAGGGCTAGTGAGACTGGCTCAAACGGCAGCCCGCTTCCCCTGCTAGACTGAGAAATCGCGATCAACACCCACCCTCGCCGAGGAAAGACGTCGCTAGCGCCGGGCGGAGCCTATGGTTGCCTATTTGCTGGAAGTTGGCTGTGAGGAGCTGCCAGCTAGTTTTGTGGATTCGGCCCTAGAGCAGTGGAGGACGGGGATCCCGGCCTCTTTGGCAGAAGCCCATCTGCAGGCCGAGCAGATGCAGCTTTTCGGCACGCCGCGGCGCCTGGCAGTTCTGCTGCAGGGGCTGCCCACCCAACAGCCGGATCGCCTTCTGGAGGTGAAGGGGCCGCCAGTTCAGGTGGCCTACCAAGACGGCCGGCTTACCCCTGCCGGGGAAAAGTTTGCCCAGAAACAGGGGGTGGATCCCGCCAGCCTAGAGATCCGGCAGGTGGGGAAGGGCTCCTTTGTCTTTGCCGTGCAGCGGGTGCAGGGACGTCCAACAGCAGCGGTGCTCCAGGAATTGGCGCCCACCTGGATCACCTCCTTGAGCGGCAAGCGGCTGATGCGCTGGGGCTACGGGGAGTTCAAGTTTCCCCGCCCCATCCGCTGGCTGGTCTCCCTCTGGGACGATCAGGTGCTGCCTCTGCTCTGGCCTACCCCTGACGGCAATCCTCCGTCGGGCTTAGTGGCTGGTCGGGTAAGCCGTGGCCACCGCGTCTTGGGATCCCCGCAGGTCGTCTTGGAGCGGGCCGAGAGCTACGTTCAGCAGATGCAAGCAGCAGGGGTAAACCCCGACCCGGCAGCGCGGGCAGCGCACATCCAGGCGGAGGTGACCCGGCTAGCCAAGCAGGTGAACGGGCAGGCCCAGATCCCCCCTGCTCTGCTGCAGGAGGTGGTGCAGTTGGTGGAGTGGCCAACGGCAGTTCTGGGGCGCTTTGAGCCGGAGTTTTTGCGCTTGCCTCCTGCGGTCATTGAAACGGTGATGATTGCCCACCAGCGCTACTTTCCCGTGCGGGATGGGCGGGATCCGGAAAAACTGCTGCCCTACTTCATCACCATCTCCAACGGCGACCCCCGGCAAGCGGAGCGGATTGCGGCAGGCAACAGCCGTGTGGTGCGGGCCCGCTTGGCCGATGCCCGCTTTTTCTACGAGGAGGACCGCCGTCTCCCCTTGGCCCAGCGGGTGGAGCGTCTCCAGGCGGTTACCTTTGCCGAGGGGCTGGGATCGATGCGCGACAAAGTAGAGCGCATCCGCCACATCAGCCGCCTCATCGCCACTGCCTTGAACTTGGATCCCCAAGAGCAGGCCTTGGTGGATCGCACGGCTTACCTGTGCAAGGCGGATCTGGTTACCCAAATGGTGTACGAGTTCCCGGAGCTGCAGGGGATCATGGGCGCCGAGTACGCCCGCCAGGACGGCGAGCCGGAAGCCGTGGCCGAGGGGATCGAGCAGCACTACTGGCCTTTGGGGGCAGGGGAGGCTCTGCCCACCTCTTTGACCGGGCGGGTCGTGGGCTGGGCAGATCGCCTAGACACCCTGGTGGGCATGTTCCACCTGGGGCAGATCCCTACGGGCTCTTCGGATCGCTTTGCCCTGCGGCGGGCTGCCAACAGCCTGGTATTGATTGCCTGGGAGGCTGACTGGAGGTTGGATGTCAATGAGCTCCTGCGCCAGGTGGTGCGGGACTACGCGGCGGGAGACGAAAGGACCTTAAAGGCCTTGCAGGAGTTTCTTGCCCAGCGGCTGCAAATCCTTCTGCAGGAGGAAAAGCGAATTGACTACGACTTGGTCAGAGCCGTGGTCGGGGATCCCGAGTCTGTCCACGGCAAGGAGCCCCAGAAAGCGGAACTGACCTTGCGGGCTTTGAGCAACCTGCCTCTCACCCTGCTGCGGGCCGAGTACCTGCAGCATCTGCGAGCGACTGGAGAGTTGGCAGATCTCTACCCCACCCTCAACCGCTGCGCCCGCCTGGCCACCCAAGGGAATTTGGACTACGCCGTGCTGGATCCGGCGGCTGCAGTGAATCCTAGGCTGTTCCAGGAGACGGCAGAGCAGGAGCTGTACGAAGCTTGTCAAAAAGTTTACCGGCTGGGCGTGGAGCCAGCCTGCCAAGGAGACTTTACCCCACTGGTGGAGAACCTACAGGCAGCAGCCCCTGCAGTGGATCGTTTCTTCGAGGCGGTTTTGGTCATGGATCCGGATCCCAGCCTGCGAGCCAACCGGCTGAACCTGTTGGGGATATTGCGCAACCAGTCTCGCCTGCTGGGAGATATGGGGGCTGTGGTCATGGCCGGGGAAGCGACGCCAGAGAAGAGCCGCTAGCTGCCGCTGGCTATCCCAGTAACTAAGCGTAGGCGAGGGAGTAGAACAAGACTATGCAAGAAAGCGTAGGCATTGCTGCAAGGCCCGCTGCACTGAGCCCAGGTAGCCCTCTCCAAACAAGTTGAGATGGTTGAGCCAGTGGTAGAGCTGGTAGAGGGGCTTGCGGTGAGGATACCCCTCGTCCAGGGGATAGGCCTCTTGATAGGCCCGGTAGAACTCCGCCGGGAAGCCGCCAAAAAGCTCAGTCATCGCCAGATCCGTCTCCCGATCCCCGTAGTAGGTGGCTGGGTCAAAAATTACCGGCGAGCCATCGGGCAAGGCGCCGTAGTTGCCGCCCCAGAGATCCCCGTGTAGCAGAGACGGGACGGGCCGGTAGTGGCGAAAGAAAGTCTCTAGCTCCGCCATTACCCGCTCGGCTTGCGTCACCCAGGCGCCGCGGTAACCCCGCTGACAAGCCAGCTTGACCTGGTAGAGCAGTCGCTGTTCTCGGTAGAAGTCCACCCAGTTCTGCCGCCAACTGTTGATCTGCGGCGTCGAACCAATGGTGTTGTTGCGATCCCAGCCGTAGTTGCCGTTGGGGGAGAGCGTGCGGTGCAACTGGGCCAACTGGGATCCCAGCAAACTTCCCGTTTGGGGGCGGGGCGAACTCAGCTCCAGGTATTCCAGCACCAGGTAAGCCTGCCCATCAAAGGATCCCCAGGCAATCGGCTGTGGCACCCGCACGGCATTGGCCGCCGCCAAGGTTTGCAGGCCCGCCGCCTCTGCTGCAAACATCTCCAGCGCTCTTTCTCCTCCCCCCGCCACCTTGACAAAGTAGTCCCGTCTTTCCTGGCCAGAAGAAGCCTGAAGCACACAGGAAAGCTGGTAGGCGGCGTTGATGCTGCCACCGCCCAGGGGACGGTAGTGTAGAGGATGCAAGGGATCCCCTGTGGCTTCAGAGAGGTGCTGGGCAACGGCCTGCCAAAAGTTCTGCATCAATACTGGGCTAGCTGGGCTAGGTGTTTAGATGAACTATCGGTGTCAGTCCGGCAACCGACCCAGCTACCAGCGTAGCAAAGCTGCCTGCCGCGTCCATTTCTCGCTTGGGTGATAACCTCCGCCGCCTTTCTGGCCGCCTGGCGAGAGCCCAGAAGCTGCTATTCTCCTTCTACCGCTGCCTCAGCATCCAAAAAGTCGAGTTCAATGGCTTGGGATCCCCCCACTGCCAACAGCTCCAGCAGGGATCCCAGCCGCCACCAGATCAGTCCTGCTGTGCTGAAGACAAGGATCCCGCCGACCAAGGCCGCCAAAGCCAGAGATAGGCCAAAAACGTGTAAACAGGCAGCTACAAAGCCAAAGGCAAACAGATTGCAGAGGGTGTAGCTGAGGATGATCCCCGGCGTGCGGTAGCGGATCTGCCCCTGGCCCTCTCGGTTCTGCTGCCAAAGGGCTACCTGGTATTCCAACTTGTCTTTAAAGATGATGCCGAAAATAATAGCAAAGAAGCTGAGCAGGGCAATGGCCGAGTAGATAGGGGGGTTGACAAGGCTACGGGAAAACTCGCCGCTGAGGTAGAGGGACTCCATAAGACTTAGCTGACCCAACTCCCCCTAGCTTAACATTTCTTAGCATCTTCTGCTGGGACAACCACCTGGGGCATCAGTTGCTCAACCAATAGGAGCAGCGTGTTGGCCACAGAAGCCGGCTCTTGAGCATTTAAGGTCGTGTGGGGAATTGAGCCGTCTTGGTTGTTCAGGATCAGCAAAATGTCTTCCGGATCCCAGGCATTGGGGTGATCGACGTGGGTGATCCCAATAACTGAGGGAGCATGGGTTCTGGACCTCATAAAGGCTTGAATGGCCTGGGCATTGCGAAACTGGCCAGGCAGGTGGGCAGGCACCAGAAGAACGTAGCCATGAGCGCGCTGGATTAAAATATCCCACATAAAGCTAAAGCGGGCCTGGCCGGGCGTGCCGTAGAGATGCAGCCACATCTCTTCTTCCTCTTCGCCAATTCTCAGGCGGCCAAAGTCCATGCTGACCGTTGTGCTTTGCTTTAGCTCTGCCACCTCATCGGTGGCCTTGCAATCGGTATCGACCACCTCTATCTCGCTGATGGTGCGAATAAAGGTGGACTTTCCAGCGCCCACGGGCCCGGTGACAACAATGCGGAGAATATTGTCCATGGTTAGCTTCCCCCCACGAAAGACCAGCCCGCTCAAACCCAATTGGTTAGGAAGAAGCTAAACTGCTAGCTCCGGTAGCGATCAAGCGTTTAAACAAGGCCTCGCTCATACCCGTTTCCTGTTGCACAGCGTTGTAGGCCACCTCAAGGTAGGCTTGCTCAATAAAAGAAAGGTCGATCATACAAACTTTGCCTAGGCTCACCCGCAGTTCCTCGGGCTTACCTTCCTTGACTAGCCGACGACTCACCTCCCGAACCACTGTGGCCATGGCGGGCACCACATGCTGAGGGCCAATGCCAACGCGCACGTGAACTAGGCCAATTTTCCAGCGGCGATCAGCGTACTGGGGGCCCCAGTTGTCCATGCCTGTAAACATTTCCCTAAACCACTCGGCAAAGGTCTGGCCCAGCCGCTGCCGGTTGTGCTTGGCTATCACTGCCGCCATCTCAGGGTCGCGATCCAGGTAGTTGTAAAAGGTATCCGACATCTCTGCGGCAATGCTGCTGCCCCAGTCGGCATTTTGCTGCAAAATCTTCTTATCTTCATCCGTAAATTCGGTACGCGAGATCAAGACTTGCAACAGCTCCAGAGGTTTGATGGCCATAGTTCCCTCAAAATCAGGTCAAAGTCAAACTCAGCCTATCTACTTCATGGCTTCCGCAATGCTTGCCGCAGATCGCTTCATCTCCAAAAACAGCAAGCCCTGCTTTACCTCATCGCTAGCAATCGTCAGCAAGACAGCATCGGGGCCGCAGCGGGTTAAAACTCCATATCCCTTTTCTCCCTGCACAAAGACCCTCTCTATAGTTCCACGACCCAGCTCTTTCCCAATCCTCTCCCCCAGAGCAAGCATGGCAGCAGACATGGCAGAGGTTCTTTCCTCGTCCATGCCTACGGGCAGTGCGGATGCCAATGGCAACCCATCGGGAGTGACCACAGCCGCTCCTTGAATTCCTGGCGTGCTGGAAATGTAGTTCTGGAGAATTGCCTGCAAAGAGGATAAGTTAGCCATGCTTTCTCTCCTTGCTTTGTTATCTTCCCGCCTATTTGCTGATGCTCCTGTCTGATGCAGAAGATACTGCCACAAAACTACTTATCACGGACTGCCTTCAGCAAAGTAGCCAGTCGCGCAACCAACGAGGGCTTGACCTGGCCGCTTCCCTCCGAGAAAGAGGGTAGCTTGGCGCTCAGCTTTTCCTTCGCCGTTTCCAAGTTGCCTGCTACCCCTGTCAACTGATCTGAAGCAGGCAAAGAGGGAGCAATAGCCGCTGGGCTCTCACAAGGGCTGATGAGTCCCAGCTTGGCCAAGCGAGCACAGGCATAGCGAACTTCCAGAAGATCTGCACCCAAAGCCCGGGCCACGTCAGTTAGCCTGCGCGAAGGCGAAACCTGCTCTAGGATCCCCCACTCCAAGGCAGAGAGCTTGTACAAGGGCAGCTCGGTGCTGGTGCGCCAGAAGTAGCTATCTGGTTGGGGCAAGTCTTCTTCCGGACGCTGATCCCACTTGATCTGCTGCAGCGCTTCTAGAACTGCAGCGGTGGCACTTTTGCTCAAGCCCGTCATCTCTCGATAAGGCATGGGTACGCCGGTCAGGAAACTGAACTGCCCCGCTTCCAGGGCAAAGAGGCAGTAGAGACCCACCTGGAGCTGATGGCGAAAGAGCTTGGCCAAATCTGCAGGCGAGATCAACCCCTGCCGCTGTAAACAGCGCCCCAAAGGCTCTTGCGCACCACAGAAGGAAGCCAACTTTTCCACGACCCGATCGCTAACAAGAGCGGAACGGGCTAACAAACTCTCTAAGCGGTGCTCCTCTTCGGGGGGCAGAGTAGCAATGACCCGACCTTGATAAAACCAGATTTTGTAGATGCCGTTTGGGGCCCAGATGGAAAGTTGCCCTGTTTTGCTGCCCCTTTCAACTAGCTGCAACAAGTCAGGCAGAGGAAATTCCCGGAGGTCTCCGACTATGGCCATGGCCAGCCTCCTTCGCGCAGTGTTTTAGGGATCCCCGCAGCCCATCCTATTCTCGACCAAATATTTTTCCCGGACAACTGTGCAGTCGCGGAAAAGGCTGACTTTCCCGCTACCCGACCTGGCAGCAGTTACACTGAATCCCGAGTCGTTGACTCGACCAGCTATTTCTCGCGAATGCTCCTAAGAAGCATGGAGAGGCGGCTGACCAAGGAGGGCTTAACCGGCTCCCTTGTCTCTCCACGGTTATTTGCTCCCGAAGCCTTAGAAGTGCCCACCAGAGAAGGCTGAGGCATAGCTATTGGGCCTTCACAGGGAGCGATGAGTCCAAGCTTAGCTAAGCGCGCGCAGGCATAGCGCACCTCCAACAAATCAGCCCCCAATGCCCGCGCTAGATCAGCTAGCTTGCGGGAAGGAGAGACCTGCTCCAAGATCGACCACTCCAGCGGCGAAAGCTTGTATAGAGGAAGCTCAAGGCTGGTGCGCCAGAAGTAGCTATCTGGTTGGGGCAAGTTTTCTTCCCGACGTTGATCCTGCTTCAGCTGCTGCAGCCCTTCCAAAACTACGGCCGAAGCCTCCTTGCTTAAGCCAGTCATCTCTTGATAGGGCAACGGTACGTTGGGTAAGAAGCTGAACTGGCCCGCTTCCAAGGCAAAGAGGCAGTAGAGCCCCACTTGCAGTTGATGGCGAAAGAGCTTGACCAAATCTACAGGGGAGATCAACCCTTGCTGCTGCAGGCAACGCCCCAGAGGTTCCTCCAGACCCCTGGCAACCAACTGGCTAATCACCTGGCTATCCACTAGCCTAGAGCCAGTCAGCAGGTTTTCCAAGCGATGCTTTTCTTCAGGGGGCAAAGCGGCAATCACCCGGCCTTGATAAAGCCAGATGCGGTAGATACCATTGGGCGCCCAGACAGACAATTGCCCCGATTTCTTACCCTTCTCCATCAAATGCAATAGGTCGCTCAGGGAGAATTCCTGAAGATCCCCTAGCATTGCCATACTTTTACTCCCCTTGCCCCTCTAGGATCAGTTTCTCCAGTATTTTCACGGATCTTGCTCTGTTAGGCAAAAAACCAAAGAGTGCCCTCATGGGCTAGTCTGGACTTAATCATAAGCCCAGGTTGCAAAAGATTAAAGCTGATACACTTTTTAGTCAGAGTTAGTCGAACTTGCTAAATTTTCCTAACTTGTATGCAGCAGTTGCTATGTCAGAAGCTCGGTAAAAACTCGGAAGATTAACAAATATTTAACAATCAATGTTCGGTTGTTCGCAGCCTCTAACACTTTTTAGCTGTAGCTACTCGAAAATTCACGGGGCACAAATGTTCTCCTCAAGAGAATCGAATTGAGGGTTACACTGAGGGAGCTCAAGGCCATGAGACCCCCAGCCATTGCCGGGCTCAGGCCAATGCCAAAGGCGGGCAGGAGCACCCCTGCTGCCAGCGGGATCCCCAGCAGGTTGTAGCCAATAGCCCAGAGGAGGTTTTGCTGGATCTTGTGAAAGGTGGCGCGGCTGAGACGGATGGCTTCCACTACGTCCCAGAGGCGGTTGCGCATGAGGATGATATCGGCAGTCTCCAGAGCGGCAGCAGTAGCAGAGTGCAGGGCAATGCCCACATCGGCCTGGGCTAAAGCCGGTGCATCGTTGATGCCATCGCCCACCATGGCAACTCTCTGGCCCTGAGCCTGCAGATCTCGGATGACTTGAGCCTTGTCGGCTGGCTGCACCTCGGCGATGACGCGGATCCCTGGCACCTGCAAAGCTTGGGCCACCTGGTGAGCCACCTCGGCTCGATCCCCAGTCAGTAAGACCACCTGTAGGCCCATTTTCTGGAGCTGTTGCAGCGTTGCCTGGGCATCAGGCCGCAAGGGATCCTGGGCCGCCAGCAGCCCTGCCAGGGATCCCTCTACAGCCACGCCCACCACCGTTTTGCCAGCTTGCAGCAACACCTCGGCTTGGGCCTGCGCTGGAGGGGAAATCGGGATCCCCAGGGTAGCCAGCCCCTCGAGGGAGGCCAAGATAACCTGCTTTCCTTCCACCCGCGCCGAGGCTCCCACTCCCGCCTGGGTGTAAAACTCGTCGGCAGAAAGCAGGGGCAGTCCTTGCTCGCGGGCGGCTCCCAGGATGGCTTGGGCTAGAGGATGGCAAGTGCCGCTTTCCACGGTGGCCGCCAGCTGCAGCAGCCGAGCCGGATCCAGGGAGGGGTCGAGGGCAAGGCAATCCGTCAGGTGCGGATCCCCCTGGGTGAGGGTGCCGGTTTTGTCGAAGACGACTGTTTGCAAGCGGTGAGTCTTCTCCAGGACGTCGCCGCCGCGGATGAGCAGTCCCCGCTCCGCTCCCAGGCCGGTGCCTACCAGAATGGCTGTCGGCGTGGCCAATCCCAACGCACAGGGGCAGGCCACCACCAGCACCGAGATGGCCAGCTTAAGGCTGAGGAGCAGGGGAGTTGAAGGAGGGGGGTGATCCCCCAGGTGCAGGTAGGAGTGGAGGCCAACTCCCATCAGGATCTCGCTTCCCCAAAGAGGGATCCCGATCCAGTACCAGAAGGCGAAGATGAGAAAGGCTAGCGCCACTACGGCGTAGGTGAAGTAACCGGCCACCCGGTCGGCCAGGCCCTGGATGGGGGCCTTGCGGGCTTGGGCTTCCTCCACTAGCCGGATAATCTGAGCCAGGATGGTGTCTTTCCCAGTGCGCGTAGACCGACACAGCAGCACTCCCGATTGGTTGACCGTCCCGGCCACAACCGGATCCCCTGGCTGTTTGAGCACGGGTAGGGATTCCCCGGTGAGCATGCCCTCGTTGACCATGGCCTGGCCGGCAATAACCTCCCCATCCACCGGGATCTGTTCGCCAGCGCGCACCTGCAGCCAATCCCCTACCTGGACTTGTTCAATGGGGCACCATTCTCCCTCCTGGGATACCCAGTCGGATCCCAGCCCTTTCTGGGCTCGCAGCCGGCGAGCTGAGGTGGGACACAGGCTCACCAAAGCCTGCAAACTGCTAGCAGCCCGCAGACGGCTCTGCTGTTCCAGCGCCCGTCCCAGCAAGATGAAGCTGAGCAGCATCACCGGCTCGTCGAAGAAGCACTCCCAACCCACCTGCGGGGCCAACAGCCCCACCAAACTGGCCAGGTAGGCGGATCCGGATCCCAGGGTAACTAGCGTGTTCATGTTGGGAGCTAGCCGCCGCGCCGCCCGCCAGCCGTCCAGGACAATGCCCCGAGCTGGGCCAAGAAAAGTCAACGTCGCCAACCCCCAGTGCAGCCAGACGTCGTTGAGAACGGGCAAGCCCAAACGGGTGAACAGATCCAGGTGGCTAGCGGCAGAGACAAGCAGCAAAAAAGCGGCGGCGAGGGCCTGGCGAATTTGGTCTTGGGTTTGCCGCCGCTGCCGGGCCAGGGGATCCGCGGGCGCGTCCAGGGCCTTTTCGCCCGCTACCAAGGGGGCCTGATTTTGGGGAAAAGTGCTGGGAAACCCCGCCTCTGTCAAGATCCGGGCCAGCTGTTCTGGGTCAGGCTGGATCCCGGGGGCAAATTCCACAAGGGCCGACTCGGTAACCAAGTTAACCCTGGCCTTGACCACTCCAGGCTGGCTTAGGAGCAGCTGCTCAACGGTCCGGACGCAGCCAGCACAACTCATCCCCCCTACTTGGAGCAGCAGGGATCCGTTCCCAGCCAATCCTAAAGGCCTATCCTCCACAGCGGGCTCGGCTAGCTGGGTTTCTTCCCCAGGGTGCGGCGCCTCTGCAGGGGCCATTACAGGGACTCCCTCGACCTCGCTTTTTGGCGCCATCGGCAAAATCAGGAATGAGGGGTACTCTCCCCATCCTAACGCTGGGATCCCCGCCACTACCCCCTTTGAACTCGCCGCTCAAACTCCTCGCGGGTGGCATCCACCAGTTGCACTGCCTCTGGATAGAGATTGGGGTGGTTTTGCTTGAGCCAACTCAGGAGGCGCGCCAACTGGGCTGTGCAGAGATCCAGATCGGCCTGAAAGATCACCGCCGCCGCCATGTGCTGGGCATACTCAGGCGGGTGGCCTCTTTGGGTTAGCTCTGCAGTCAGAGCAGCCAGGGCCTGCTGACGAATCGAGGGCAAGGGGCCTTCGGGGGTGGACATGGGCAAGATCCCCTAGTCGGCGGAATAGCGGCGCAGGGCCAGGGTCACGTTGTGCCCCCCAAATCCGAAGGCGTTGACCAAGGCCACGTCAACAGCCATCTGCCGCGCCTTATGGGGGACAAAGTCCAGCCCTTCGCACTCGGGGTCGGGGTTATCCAAGTTGAGGGTGGGGGGAACCCAGCCGTGGTAGATGGCTAGGGCCGTCGCTACGGTGGCAATGCCGCCTGCTCCCCCCAACAGGTGGCCGGTCATGGACTTGGTGGCGCTGATGGCTAGGCGAGGGGCATGCTCACCAAAAACTGCCCTGATGGCTTGCACCTCGGCAACATCCCCCACAGGCGTGCCGGTGGCATGGGCGTTGATGTGCTGCACCTGGTCAGGCTGGATCCCAGCATCTTTAAGGGCTAGCCGCATCGCACGGGCGGCACCTTCGCCAGCAGGAGCGGGGTTGGTGATGTGGTGGGCGTCGCAGGTGAGGCCGTAGCCGACGATCTCGGCATAGATCTTGGCGCCGCGGGCGCGAGCATGCTCCAGCTCCTCCAGCAGCAGGATCCCTGCCCCTTCCCCCATGACAAAGCCATCCCGATCCCGGTCAAAGGGCCGGCAGGCCTGCTCCGGGGCATCGTTGCGGGTGGAAAGAGCTTTCATGGCGCTAAACCCGGCCACCGACAGAGGAGTTACGGCTGCCTCCGTACCCCCCGCAATCACAGCCTGTACCTCTCCCCGCTGCAGGAGCCGGAAGGCATCACCAATGGCGTTGGAGCCGGAAGCACAGGCTGTTACCGTACAGAAATTGGGCCCCTTGGCGCCAAAGTGAATGGCCACGTGGCCTGCTGCCATATTGGCAATCATCATCGGCACCATAAAGGGGCTGCAGCGATCTGGCCCTTTCTGGAGATAAATGGTCTGCTGCTCTTCCAAGACCCGGATGCCGCCGATGCCGCTGCCCAGCACCACCCCCACCTGCTCAGCATTGAGATGGGTAATCCGAAATTGGGCATCCTCTAGGGCCTGCTGAGTGGCAGCCAACGCCAGGTGGACAAAGCGGTCAGTGCGCTTGACATCCTTGCGATCTAGGTAGTCGAGGGGATCAAACCCCTTCACCTCCCCCGCAATGCGGCACTCGTGGCGGGAGGCGTCGAAGTGGGTAATTGGCCCAATGCCAGAGCGCCCTGCCAGCAAGCCCTGCCAAAACTCAGCAGGAGAATTGCCAAGCGGGGTTATTGCCCCCAGCCCCGTGATGACGACGCGACGCTTGGAGGGGAGTGGAACGGACATAGGAGCAAGGGCAGGATCTGTAGACAACGCTAAATCAGGGGAAGGTCCCCATCCTCCCGCAGGTTAGGCAGCTTTCTTCTTGGAGAGGATGTAGTTGACGGCATCCTGCACAGTGGCAATGCCCTGAGCGTCCTCATCGGGGATCTCTAGATCGAACTCCTCCTCGAAGGCCATGACCAGCTCGACTGTGTCGAGGCTATCAGCCCCTAGGTCGTTCTGGAAATTGGCTTCCAGGGTTACTTTGTCGTCTTCCACTCCTAGCTGCTCGGACACAATCTTGCGAACACGCTGGTAAACTTCCTCGGCGCTCATCCTTGGAACCCTAGAGTCTCTTAGCTATGGCTATCGAAGCACCCCCTATTGTATCGGAGAAGGGCTCTCCTCTTGCGGGAGCTCTACCCGCTTTTTTGGCCGCAGAGGGGGGAGGTGGCTTTTCCGGTTCCAGAAAGAGCAGCTAGGATAGTCAACTGCACCTCAAGTTGGCTTCTCAAGGAGAACCTGCTTCCATGCCGCGCGCTTACGAAACGATGCTGATTGTGCGCCCCGACCTCTCGGAGGAACCCCTCGCCCAACTCCTTAGCGAACAGGAGTCCCTCTTGCGAGAAAACGGGGCAACTGAGCTAGAAATGACCAACCGTGGCAAGCGCCGCTTCGCCGGGTTTGAGATGAAGAAGTTTAAGGAAGGACTGTACATCCAGGTCAACTACAAGGCCGAGCCGAAGACAGTGGCCACCTGGGAGAAGAATCTGCGCATCAACGAGAACGTCCTGCGCTACATGACCCTGCGCCTGGATTGAGTCGACAGAATCCCGGCCAGAGCACAGACTAGAAATATAAGGCCCTAGCAAACTTCCCGTGGCTTTGTTATGAACTCGATTGTTTTGATGGGGGAGGTAGCGAGCGAGCCAGAGCTGCGCTACACACCTGACAACTTGGCAGTTGCCTCTTTGCTCTTGCGCTTCCCCAGCTTGCGCCCAGAGGAGCCGCCCTACCAGGTGCGGGTTTCCTCTTTTGGGGAGCTGGCCCAGCGGGTGGTGGATACCTGTCGGGTGGGGGATCAGATCACGGTAGAGGGTCAGCTGCACATGAATGTGGTGGAGCGAGATGGACGCAAGGAAAAGCTGGCGGAGATTACTGCCCGCCGCATTCATCAACTCAGCTCTGCTCGCGTTCTCTCCCTCACCGAGATGGGCGAGTCAAGCGGGGAGCCTGGGGAAGAAGATGCTGCCCCTCCGCTCAACCCAGACGAGGTTCCGTTCTAGCCCTAGGGATCTCCTACTTGGCTAGGTAAGGGGGTTTAGGTTTCGCCCGCCCCCCAGGAGGATAGGTTGCTCCTTATTGCCAAGAGAGACTCATGCGGTCGAGGAAATCGGTATGTTCAAAAGGATTCTGGTGGCAGTGGATCGGTCGGAGCTGAGCGAAGGGGTATTTCAAGGGGCTCTGCAGGTGGCAAAAGCCATGCAGGCCGAGATGATGATCCTCCATGTTCTGTCTCAGGAAGAGCCCGGTGCCCCAGAGCCCCCTATGATTCTGGGCATGGATTACAGCTCTGCTCTCAGTGCCGAGCTGTGGCAGTCCTACCGGGAGCAGTGCGCCATTTTCGAGCAAAACCAGATGAACTATCTGCGCTCGCTGGCGGAAAAAGCGACTGAGGAGGGAGTTCGGGCTGAATGCAACCTCAGCTACGGCAGCCCTGGCCGGGTTATCTGCGACTTGGCCCGCTCCTGGAAAGCCGACCTCATTGTGGTGGGTCGCCGTGGCTACTCTGGGCTAAGCGAGCTATTTTTGGGCAGCGTCAGCAACTACGTGCTCCACCGCGCCCCCTGCTCAGTTCTCACCATCCAGGGGGAGACCCTGAAGAAGGGATCCCAGCCCCAGGCAAACCAGGTGGCTGCCCCGCCCTCCTAGGGCGAAGCGGTGGGGGTTGGCGTTCCTTCCTCTGCCCCTTTCTCCTCCAGAAGACGCTTGACTTCTGTTTCAATGCTGTTGAAGGTGCTAAGGTCAAGCACGGCGATATCGGGCTGGCGGCTGCTGCGAGCGTAGGCCCGCAGGCCAGCAGAGCTTAGGCTCAGGGTCAAAGGCTCCTGCTCCGTCTCAGGCTTGGGTGCAATGTCAAGGGTAAGGTCGGGAGCAGCTAGGGCCTTTTGAGCCTCGGGATCGGTTGCGGGCACGAACTCCTTGGCGCGGGCAGCGTTGAGGCTGGCAAAGAGGGAGCTGAGGTTGACTACCTGGCCGGGCCGTTCTGGGTTTTCCCAGCGCACCTCCAGGGATCCCTTCTCCTGGGGCAGAGGGTTGAGGGTAACTCGCTCCTCCAGCAACTCCAGGGTAACTTGACCTACCTGGTTGGGGTTGAGGCGGGCGAGGCGGTGATCCCGCAGCTCCTCTAGGTCAGCGCGGAGGATGTCGGCAGTGCTGGTGAGGAGGGTAGCCACCGCCGGGTGCTCAGAGGTGATGACGTACACTTGGCCCTCTTTTTCCGAGCCCAAGGCTACGCTCAGGGTTTTGCCGTCCTTAAGCTCAACGGTTAGCTGGGCAGAAGGCTGCTCCAGACCATAGGAAGCTAGCTCCGTCTTGGTTTCAGCCGGAAACTCCACCGCTTGCAGGCGAGACAGCGTACTGAGCAGACGGTCGACATTGAGGTCATCAGCAGGCAGCACCCGGGGCTCGACGATCTGCCAAGTCTCTTCCTGCCGCTGCAAACGGACAACCTCTGCCTCGGCTAGTTGCACTTGGAGAGACTTCACCGCTGCCCTATCAAAGCTCAGCAGGGTTTTGTCCCGCAAAGCCAAGAGGGAAGGCAGCAGGGATCCCTTTTGGCTGCTGGCAAGAAGCACTACTTTTCCCCCTTCGGGCTGGGCGTAGAAGCCGGAGCCGTCGAAGTTGTCATTGCCGATGGCCAGCCGGTAGGGCTCCCCTTCTTTGGGGAAGAGGGCAATCTGCTGGCGCGGCTGATCCAGGCCAAAAGCAGCTAGATCGTTAGCTTCCTCCAAGGTTAGCTGAGGCGTGAGGCGGGAGAAGGTGTTGAGCAACTGCTCCACCGGGAAGTCCAGCGCCGCTGACTGGATAGGCTGGCGGATGCGCCAACGGGATCCCTTTTCTCCTTCCGGGGTCCGCTCCAGGAGGATAACTTCTGGCTGGCTGTCTTTCTGCTGGCGGATCTCGATGCGGGCAATGGTGTCGGGGGCAAAGTGGAAGAGCCGCGCCCGCTCCGCCTGCTGCTGCTGGCGCAGTTGCTGAAAGCTGTCAAGGAGGAAATACCCCAGAAGAGCAGCCACTGCCAAGCCCAAGAGAATCCAAGTGCTGCGCTTGAACATGCTTGTCCTCCTCCCGCTCTACCGCCTTTGCCACCAGAGCACAGCTCCCGATCCCAACGCCACCAGCGGCAGCAGCACTGTTGATCCCAGGATCAGCCAGCGGAAGTTTTGTTCCGTCAACGTGAGACGGCGGTCGGTAATGGACTTGGGGCGGATGGAGATTTGTTCCGTTCGCTCAGCAAGCCAGTTGAGGGTGTTGAGGAAAAGATCGCGGTTGCCCTGCTGCCGCAAGTTGCCGTTGAGGGCAAAGTTGACATTGCCAACCACCACCAAGCGGGCCTCTGGCGGCGCCTCCTGGGATTCTGACTCCTTCTTCTCGCTATCTAGGCGGCGGGTTAGGGCTACGCCGAGGGTTAGGGGGCCGGGCTTGTCTTGATCTGGCTCAAACTGCAGCGGGCCGCCTTCCAGATTGGGGCTGGTTTCCCCCCAACTCTGGGGGCTGCTGCGCAGCAGAGGGGTGGCTTGGATCCCTTGCCGCTCCTGGGTTTCCACCGAGCGAGCTAGAGGGAAAAGGGTCATCAGCCGCTGGGCAGCTAGCGGGGCAGTGATGGGGTGATCCCCGTAGTCCGTAACCAAGGCTACAGCTGGCCCTGTCCCCAGAAGCTGGCTGATGCTGCTGACCTCCAGGATGAGGTCATCCTTTAGAACCACGCCCCACTCTTGCAGCAAGGGATCCAGGCCGGCATCCACCCGCGGCCCAATCAAGACCAGCAGCCGCCCTCCCTTGGCCAGGTAGTTTTGCAGCTTCTCCACCTCGCCAGGAAACAGAGCCCGCTGCGGCCCCGCCAACACCAGTACATCTGCCTCCTCGGGGATCTCGGCCTGGACAAGGTTCAAGGTCTCTACTCGATAGCCCTCCTGCTTGAGAGCTGCCACCGCCTGGGCCAGGGTTGGGGTGCCCTCTCGAGCTTCCAGGCTTACTTCCCCATGTCCCTGGACAAAATAGGCCACCACCTCGCCGCGGTTGACCACCTTGGCCAGCACCGGGGTGAGCTTACTCTCCAACTCAGGGGCGGGTGGCTGGGGCAGTTGCTGGCGGCTGTTTCCAGCTTCCACCACCAGCGTGTTGTTCTGGGTTACCTGCAGCCGCTGGACGGTGAGAGGATCGCGGTTGGGATCGACAAACTCAAACTGGAAGCGGTCGGGGTTGAGGCGGCGGTAGCGCTCCAGCTGTTCCCGCAGGTTGGGATCGGGAGCGGTGGTTACCGCCCAGACTTTAACAGGTTGCGCCAGTCCCTGCACCAGTTGCCGGGTCTGAGGCGACAGGGTAAACAGGCCCTCCTCGGTGAGATCCAGGCGCAGGTCGTAGCGCACCGCCACCACATTCACTAGCACCAGAATGACGGCCATAGCCGCCACCGCCACCAGGATGTTGGCGTTGGTTTGAGTAGAGCGCAGGCCCAGGAAGACGCCGACTTCCCGTTGGTGGGTGAGGCCCCACACCACCACTAGGGCCAGGCCTGCTACCAGCAGGCTCAGCGGCACAGCCGTCCAGCCCGTGAGGATAGCCCCCACCACTAGCCCAATGGCGATGACGCCCAGCCCAAGGATCCCCGTCCAATCTGCAAGTACCCGCCAATCCTTCATCGGCGCACGCCTCCCAGGACAACCCTAGCTCTGCTGCCAGCGCAGGCTTTCCACCGCTTGCACCGTGGCAAATAACCCCAGCAGGATGATGCTGAGGAAAAGGACGATGCTACTGCTGCTGAGGATCCCTTGCACCCAGTTGCTGTACTGCTGCAGCAGCGAGACATGCCGCAGGGTAGCGGCAATCCACGTGTTTTCCTGGCCCGCTGCAGCGTCGATGACCCAAAGCAGCAGGATGAGCCCAAAGGTGGCCACTGCAGCAATGAGGGTGCTGTCGGTTAGGGAAGAGATGAACAACCCCAAAGCCATGACGCTGCCGGCCAGCAAAGCAAGCCCCACATAGCCCATCAGGGTTAGGCGGTAGTCCACTGCTGGGTTAGAACTGCTCAGCACCAGCACGTGGTAAACCAGCGGCGGCAGCAGCAAGGTAATGAAGAACACCCACACCGCCAGCCACTTGCCCAGGGCCACCTCCAGGTTGGTAATGGGGGAAGTGGCCAGCAGCTCCATGGTGCCCCGCCGCCGCTCTTCGGCATAGGAGCTCATGGTGAAGATGGGCAATAGAAATAAGGAAAGGGTGCCCAGCAGATTGAGAAACTGCTGCGACAGGATGGTGGCAGCATCAAAAGGGTTCTCCTGGCCAAACTGGGCAAACAGATCCACCTGCTGGGAAAAATTGATGACCCGCACCAAGATGTTGACAAAGAAAAACCCCGCCAGCCCCCAAAACACTGCCGCCACCACATAGGCAATGGGGGAGGTGAAGTAGCCGCGCAGCTCTTTGCGGAAAATGGCAACCACGCCGTTCATGCCGCTTCCTCCAACGCGCCTGCTGCTTCCTCTTGGGTGGTGAGCTGCAGGAAAATTTCTTCCAGAGAAGCCTGAGGACGGCCAATCTCGTAGAGGTCGATCCCTGCCTGCACCAGAGCCCTGGCCACCTCTGGGATCCAGCCCTCTGCGGAAGCATTGCTCTTGAGCTGCAGCTGCCAGCGAGGGGGATCCGCGGCCAAGGGCTGTACACTTACCACCTCCACGTGCAGCAGGTTCTGCAGGGCTGCTCGAATGGCCGCTTCCTCGGCTGCCCCCACCACCAGCTTTGCCTGCTGCCGATCCTGCAACTGAGCCGTCAGCTCAGCGGGCGTGCCGACAGCCGCCACCTGGCCGCGGTTGATAATCACCACCCGGTCGCAGGTCATGCTTACCTCCGGCAGGATGTGGGTGGAGAGGATGATGGTGTGCTCTCCTGCCAGGCTTTTGATTAGGTTGCGCACTTCGATAATCTGCTTGGGATCCAGCCCAATGGTGGGCTCGTCGAGGATGATCACCGGCGGGTCGTGCACCAGAGCTTGGGCCAGGCCCACCCGCTGCTTGTACCCCTTGGAGAGCTTGCGGATAAGGGTGTGGCGCCTGTCTTCCAGACTGCAGCGGCGGATGACCTCGTCTACTCGCCTAGGTCGGTCACCGGCACTGACCCGCTTGATCTGGGCCACAAAGTGCAGGTAGGCCTCCACCGTCATATCGGGGTAGAGGGGCGGGTTTTCCGGCAAATATCCAATGCGCTGCCGCACCGCCATCGGGTTTTCGTGCACATCAAACCCAGCCACCCGCGCCGTTCCTTCCGTAGCAGGTAGATACCCTGCCAAAATGCGCATCGAGGTGGTCTTGCCAGCGCCGTTGGGCCCCAAAAACCCCATGATCTCGCCGGCATTGACCTGGAAAGAAATATCGCGGATGGCGGTAAAGCGGCCGTAGGTTTTGCTGAGGTGCTCCACTTCAATGGCAGCTCTGGCTACTGGAGCCGTGGGTAAACCGGTCATTGGCGCTTCCTCGCCTAGAGAGTTAGCGGCAGTTGTTGGCCTAGAAGGCCTAAGGCAGACGCCGAGGCCATCTGCAAACTTAGCATAGCGACGCTCAGCAGGAGCACAGGGGATCCCCATCCCCCTTTTGGTGGGGACTCAAGGCGCTAGGGATCCCCACTCCTCCAGCCCCAAGACCCGGCTCTCCCCAGGGCGGGCCGCTACCACCTCCCCAATGGGGAAGGCTTCGGGGAGCAAGGACCTCACCCGATTCTCCTCCTCAGGAGGGATCACCAGCACGTAGCCCACCCCCAAGTTGAAGGTGTTGAACATCTCCAAGGTTTCCACCTGGCCCTGCTCCTGCAGCCAGAGAAACTCCGGCGGAACTTGCCAACTGTGGGGCTCTATCCGCGCCGCCTGGTCAGGAGCCAAACAACGGGGCAGGTTTTCCGGGATGCCGCCGCCGGTGATGTGGGCCATGCCGTGGAGCTTGACCCCTGCTGCCTGGAGTTTCTGCACTGCCTGGACATAGATGCGGGTGGGGGTGAGAAACACCTCTGCCAACGGTCGATCCCAGCCAGGGGGTTGGTAATCCCAAGGCCAGCGCCGCTCGGCCACAATGTGCCGCACCAGGCTAAAGCCGTTGCTGTGGAGGCCGCTGCTGGGCAAGGCCCACAGCCGATCCCCCAACTGCACCCGCGCCGTGTCTAGGATATCTGCCTTGTCCACGATCCCGACACAAAATCCTGCCAGGTCGTACTTTCCAGGCAGGTAAAATCCCGGCATCTCCGCCGTCTCCCCTCCCAGCAG
This sequence comes from Synechococcus sp. WC10meta, assembly GCF_047461475.1. Lineage (NCBI taxonomy): Bacteria > Bacillati > Cyanobacteriota > Cyanophyceae > Synechococcales > Synechococcaceae > Synechococcus > Synechococcus sp. WC10meta. The sequence goes on along the minus strand of NZ_JANSHF010000012.1, from coordinate 39,451 downwards.
TTGGCATCCGGCTTCCTGGCAGCCCGCTAAGATGCCATCGATGACTTGCCAAAGGGCTTCCAGCTCCAGCTTGCCAGTGGCAATGTAGTCCAGGAAAAACAGCGGCCTGGCTCCCACCGTCAGCACATCGTTGACACACATGGCCACCAGGTCGATGCCGACGCCGCGGTGCTGCCCCCACTGCTGGGCAATCTCCAGCTTGGTCCCCACTCCATCGGCAGCGGCAACCAGCACCGGGGCAAGGTAGCCCTTTGGCAACTCAAACAAGCCGGCAAAGCCGCCAATGCCCCCCAAAACTCCTGGGGAACCTGCACCAAACCGCTCAACGCGCTCCCGAATCCCTTGGACAAAAGCGCGTCCGCGAGCGATGTCAACCCCTGCTGATCGGTAGTCCAAGATGCCAAAAGGCCTTGTGATAACTGGGCTTGGGCTTTTGCGCCTGGGCGGGCAAACCCGTCACCTCAAAAATCCATGGTACATTAACTTCCGTTGTTTTAACCCTCGCGTTGGAAGTTGGACGAGTTGAAGAGGAGCGCGGCCTCATGCGAACTCAAAAATGGCTCGGACAGGGACTGGCTCCTGCCCCCAAGCTGGGCTTGGTTAGCTGTCTCTGTGTCACAGCCTTGAGCTGGCCCATGGGCCTGCTGAGTGAGGCAAAGGCCCAAGCGTCAGCCCGCAGGGGATCCGCCCCCACCCACACAACTTCGCTCTCCCCTACCGCCGATCTGGTCTTTGCTCCCCAGTCCAAGGCTTCCCTTCCCGCAAAACTTGGCACCTTGAACCTGCAGGACTTTTCCCCTCAGGCAAGTTTCTCCCCGCTACCTGCAGAGCCTATCCTCAAGATTGGCGAACAGCGGCAGTCTGCTCTTCAACCCATTGCCACCCTCTACTCCTACGCAATGGACGGGCGGCAGGCAGTAACCGTCTATGTGCGGGACTTGCCCATCGTCACCTTTATCGACCACCCTCGCTTGGAGCCGCCGCTGCTCCGGGCCAGTTCTCTTGTGGCCCAGCTCAACCAAATGGCGCAGGGATCCTTGAAAGACACCACCATCACCCTAGCTTGGACGGAGTTCCAAGGCGGGGATCCCCTCTATGCCGTTCAGGTCAACGACCAGGAACTGTTGCGCATTGACGAGGGCGTGCTGCTGGTGGATAGCCAACGCCCAGTGGATACCGCCCTTTTGGCCGCCAATCGGCTGCGCCGGCTGTTGCTGGATGCCCCTCCTCTCCCCGCTCCCGCCTTGCCGCAGCTTGCCACTCTACCTGCCAAGGCCGCTGCTCAGCCGCCGCAAAGGACAGCTCAGCAGGGTCCCCTTTTCACGGTCGAGCGAGTGCAGGAAGGGATCGCCTCCTGGTACGACCTGCACCCCACTCGGCAGGAGATGACGGCAGCCCACCCTACTCTGCCCTTCGGGACCGAGGTGCGGGTAACCAACCTGAAAAATGGCCGCCAGGCAGTGGTGCGCATCAACGATCGCGGCCCCTTTATCCCAGGTCGGATCATCGACCTCTCCTTGCGGGCGGCAGAAGCCCTGGGCATGGTCCGCGCAGGACTTGCCCCAGTGCGCCTGGAAGTGCTGCGGCGCCGCTAGAGTAGAGGCGAAGGTAGCTCAGTTAGTGGAACATGCTGCTGACGGAGCTATCTTCGTGGATACGCCAGATGGCTTCCCCTAGGACACTGGCCACCGAAAGGATGGTGAGGCCGGGAAACTGCTTCTCTGGAGGAACAGGAATGGTGTTGGTGACAATCACCTCTTCAAAGAGGCCACCCCGCAGGCGTTCAATAGCGGGATCGGAAAAGACGGGATGGATGGCACAGGCGTAAACTGCCTTGGCTCCTGCCTTGCGCAGCAACTTTGCCCCTTCAGAGATAGTGCCCGCCGTGTCGATCATGTCATCCACAAGGATGGCAATCTTGCCCCGCACGTCGCCGATGAGGTTCATGACCTCCACATCGTTGTGGGCCTGGCGGCGCTTGTCAATGATGGCTAGCGGAGCTTCCTTGAGTTTTTTGGCAAAAGCCCGAGCCCGGGCTACGCCGCCCACGTCAGGAGACACAACCACAATGTCTTCCTCCAGCAGGCCCTTTTCCTTGAGGTAGGCCTGAAGAACCGGCTGGGCATAGACGTGGTCAAGGGGGATGTCGAAGTAGCCCTGGATCTGGGCCGAGTGCAGATCCATGGCCAGCACCCGGTGGGCTCCCGCCTGAGTAATCATGTTGGCCACCAGCTTGGCGGTGATGGCTTCCCGCCCTGCAGTCTTGCGGTCGGCGCGGGCGTAGCCGTAGTAGGGCAAAACGGCAGTGATCTGGCGGGCAGAGGCGCGGCGGCAGGCGTCAATGATCACCAACAGCTCCATGAGGTGATCGTTGACTGGGCGGCAGGTGGGTTGGATTAAGTAAACATCAGCGCCGCGAATTGACTCCTGGATTTGAATGTACAGCTCGCCATCGGCAAAGCGCTTGCGCAGGATTGGCCCTAGATCCAAGCCCAAATATCGAGCTACCTCCTGGGCCAGGGCTGGATTGGCACTGCCGGAAAATATCTTCAGTCGGTTGCTCTCAGAAACAGGCGGCAGCGGGGAGGGACGAAGAAAGGGGGCAGAGCGAACCACAGATCGGTGTTGAACTCGTCCGTAGTAGCGCCCGAAGGCATGCTTCGCTATCGTAGCATCAGCTTTTCCCCCCTCAGCAACTAGGTTGAAGTCCCCCTAGGATGGAGAAAGTTTGCAGGGAGGAAAGCCATGCCTTCACTTGCCAATCAGGTGGTGCTGATTACGGGGGCCTCTGCCGGCATTGGGAAGGCCGTCGCCCTGGAAGCAGCCAAACGCGGAGCTTGCCTGGTGCTAGCGGCCCGCCGCGCGAAGCTGCTGCAAGAGGTCAAAACCTTGGTGGAGAAGCACGGAGTAGAGGCGCTGGCAGTGCCCACCGACATGGCCGATACCGCCCAGGTGGAGGCGCTGGCCCAAAAGGCCCTAGAGCACTTTGGCCGAGTGGACATCCTGGTCAACAACGCCGGCTACGGCCAAATGGGGCCCGTGGAAGAGGTGGATGTGGCGGCGATGCGGCGCCAGTTTGAGGTCAATGTGTTTGGCCTGCACGCCCTTACCCGCGCCCTCTTGCCCCAAATGCGGGAACGGGGCAGCGGCCGCATCCTTAACCTCAGCTCCGTGGCTGGCCAGATCTCGATGCCCTTCAGCGGCGTCTACAACGCCACCAAGTTTGCCGTGGAGGCCCTCAGCGATGCCTTGCGGGTGGAAGTAGCTCCCTTTGGCATCAAGGTTATCGTGATCGAGCCGGGGCCGGTGGCCACCGAGTTTAGCCGCGTGGCTGAAGAGACCTTTGCTGCCGTTGTCAATCCCAACGGCCCCTACAAGGCCATCTTGGGCAAAGCTGCCGAGCTGGCCCGCTCTTTTAACAGAATGGCCTGGCCAGTGGAAAAGGTGGTAGAGCCGATCCTACGGGCCATGACCGACCCTCATCCTTCCGACCGCTACACTGCTTTTACAGGCGGCAAGTTGGCTCTGGGGCTGATGCGGCTAATGCCGGCCGCTCTAGCTGACGCTATGTGGCGACGTGTCTATGGCCTCCCTCTCTCGGCCCCGGTGCCCGCTAGGGCAAAGGAACCTACTGCCGCCGGGATCCCCTAGCCTCTGTGGGGTTGTGCCTGGTAGGAGCAAGAGGTTAAGTTTGTTAAAGGACTTTTAATGATGGGGTGTCCTTCTTCCTTATGAACAAGCTGCTTTCCCCCCAGCGCTGGTTGATGGCTCTTGTGCTGGGCTTTTGTCTCTGGCAGGGCTTTAGCCTAGATCCTGCTCACGCCGCCTTGGCCTCTGCCCTTACCTACGACCGCTTCTTGCGCTATGTCGAGGAGGGGCGCGTTACCGATGTGCGCCTTCTAGACAACAACCTGGTGGCAGAAGTTACGGCTATTGATCCCCAGACGCAGCACTCCACCCGCTATCGGGTCAACCTACTGCCTACGACTGTGCCGCAACTGGTAGACCGCCTTACTGAGAAGGGGATCGAGGTGACGGTGGTGCCTAGCCGCGATGGCAGCGCCTTCTGGGCCATTCTAGGCAACCTGGTGATTCCCCTGATGCTTCTAGGGGGCCTGTTCTTACTCCTGCGCCGGGCAGGTGGGGGAGTGGGTGGCCCTGGGCAGGCCATCAACTTTGGCAAGTCGCGGGCACGCTTCCAAATGGAAGCCAAAACTGGTGTTACGTTCGACGACGTAGCCGGGATCGATGAGGCCAAAGAGGAGCTGCAGGAGGTGGTCACCTTCCTGAAGAAGCCGGAGCGCTTTACGGCCGTGGGGGCAAAGATCCCCAAAGGTGTGTTGTTGGTGGGGCCCCCGGGGACGGGGAAGACCCTCTTGGCCAAGGCGATTGCCGGCGAGGCAGGAGTGCCCTTTTTCAGCCTTTCCGGCTCCGAGTTTGTGGAGATGTTCGTCGGCGTGGGGGCCTCGCGGGTGCGAGATCTCTTCAGGAAAGCCAAGGAAAACGCCCCCTGCATCGTCTTCATTGACGAGATCGACGCCGTGGGTCGGCAGCGGGGAGCTGGCATTGGTGGCGGCAACGACGAGCGCGAGCAAACCCTTAACCAGTTGCTGACGGAAATGGATGGGTTTGAGGGCAACTCGGGTGTCATCGTTATTGCCGCAACCAACCGTCCGGATGTGCTGGATGCGGCTCTCCTGCGGCCTGGACGCTTCGACCGCCAGATCACGGTGGATCGACCCAGCTTTAAGGGCCGCTACGAGATCTTGCGCGTGCACGCCCGCAACAAGAAGCTGGCGGAAGAGGTCAGCCTCGAAGCTATTGCCCGCCGTACCCCTGGTTTTGCCGGCGCTGATCTGGCCAACCTGCTCAACGAGGCGGCCATCCTGGCGGCCCGTCGCCAGCATAAGGCCATCACCAACCAGGACATCGACGACGCCTTCGACCGCATCACCATCGGCCTGACCAAGCCGCCGCTGTTGGACGGGAAGAGCAAGCGCCTGATTGCTTACCACGAGTGCGGCCACGCCCTGTTGATGACCCTCTTGCCCCATGCGGATCCGTTGAACAAGGTGACCATCATCCCTCGTTCTGGGGGTGCCGGCGGTTTTGCCCAGCAACTGCCCAACGAGGAGCAGATTGACTCCGGCATGTACAGCCGCGCCTGGCTGTTGGATCGGGTGGTGGTCGGTTTTGGCGGTCGGGCAGCGGAGGAGATTGTCTTTGGCTACTCGGAAGTGACGACGGGGGCCAGCAACGACCTGCAGCAAAACACCAACCTGGTGCGGCAAATGGTGACCCGCTTTGGGATGTCCGAGTTGGGGCCGCTGATGTGGGATCCACCCAACAACGAAGTCTTTTTGGGCGGCGGCTGGATGAACCGCGTCGAGTACTCCGAAGATGTGGCGGCTAAGATCGATCGGCAGGTGCGGCAAATCCTGGAAAGCTGCTACCAGAAAGCCAAGCAGATCCTGCTCGAGCACCGCGCCCTGCTGGATCGTCTGGCCGACACCTTGGTGGAGCGGGAAACCCTGGATGGGGACGAGTTTCGGGCCATTGTGGCAGAGTACGTTCCCATTCCCGAGAAGATTGGCTTGCCCAGCCCAAAGACAGCCTAGGGATCCCCTCTGACTGCCGAATGGACTAGCTTAAGGGGGTAGTTGTCGGGGTCGTGGCCTGGCAACTGCCCTTTTGAGTCGGGTTCTCTCATGCGCTCTTTTCCGTCTGCTCTGCCAGCTCATCTTTACCGCTGCCTCAGCTGTGGTCAGGAAGGGCTGAGCCTGCCGCCAGCGCGGGAGCCAGGATTTGCTGTGGATCGGGTTTACTGTTCTCGCTGTGGCCAGGTTTACCCCATCCTCCCTTCCGGGGCAGTGGATTTTCTAGCCACCTCGCCAGCGCTGTCCCTCACTCCAGCCCAAGCCATTGCCCATCTGCCCGGCTTTGCCTGGGGCTACGACCGCCTCTGGCGGCCCTGGGCCCTGTCGCTGTTGTCGGGGGAAAGCTTTGGCAGCGAGCGAGAAGGCCAATTGCTGGCCGAGCTGGTGGGAGAGGCAGATCCGGTCTTGGACCTAGGCACGGCAGGAGGGTACTGGAGCCGCCTCCTCCTAGCCAGGGATCCGCAGCGGACGGTGATTGGTCTGGACAATGCGGCGGGGGTGCTGGCAGAGGCAGCCCAACAAGCCCAGCCCCAATGGCAGCACTACAGCCTGGTGCGGGCGCGGGCGGAGCAGCTTCCCCTGGCCTCTGGAGCCTTTGGGGCAGTAATTAGCGGCGCCACCTTAAACGAGGTGCCGTTGGATCCCTGTCTGGAGGAAGTGGCTCGCATCTTGCGTCCCGGAGGCGTCCTGGTGTCCATGCACAGTCAGCAGGTTCAGGGGTGGGGGCAGGTGGTGCAGCGCTGGCTGGAGACGACAGGACTCCGCTTTTTCTCTGCCGATGAGCTGCGCCAGCACCTGGAAGCAGCAGGGCTGCAGTTGGAGCGCTATCTCAGTTTTGGCTGGGTAGCTTTTGTGCAGGCGGTGCGCCGCTAAGGGATCCACTCCAGGCCAACTCCAAAGCTGGATTCCCGCGCTAGGGTGGAGTGGCGCAGGCTGTAGCGGGCAGCAAGACGAAAGGAAGGGCTGATAGCGTAGGCAGCTGTAAGCTCCGCCAGGGTGACCTGGACTTCTCCTGGCTCCTGAGGGGTCAGCCAGGTGTAGCTGGCGGTTAAGTCGGCAGCTTGGAGAGCTAGGGACAAGACAACGAAGGCCCCATAGCTCACACCCCTGAGGCGGCGGTTCTCTTGTTCCAATTCCAAGGCGCGGTAGCCCAGTTGGGGGGCTAGATTGAAGCGGGATCCCATAGGGGCAAGAAAGTAGCGCACCTCTAAGCCGTACTGGCGGACTACTGGGTTCTCAGAAGATTGGCGATAGTCGCCGCTGAGGGTGAGGCGATCCCCCAAGCGCAAGTCCTGCAAGGCAATTCGCCACGCAGAAGCCGACTCAAAACCCGCCTGCAAACGGGTGGGCAAAGCGGGAGTATTGCGGATTTCTTCCAGGAGATTGGGCGGGCCTTGCAGCCAGCGGCGCAACACGGGGCTATCGATTTGGCCCTCCAGCCCCAAAGTATCTCCCTGGGCGGTTGAGGTCAAATTGGCCCAGGCTGGCCACCGGGGCATCAGTCCAGCTCCAAGGAGCAACACACCCAAGCAAAGCCCTCTGCCCACTTCCCCCCTCCCTGCCAGCCCCACCTGGCCGAAAACTATTTGTTTCGGCTGTTGGCCATGATCCGCAGCCGCTGCGACAGGTTTTGCAGTTGCCGCTCAAGTTGCAAATCTTCCCGCTGCAACTGACTAATTTTTTCACAGCTATAGAGAACGGTGGTGTGATCTTTTCCACCAAAGTAGTCGCCAATTTTGGGCAAGCTGAGACGGGTATGTTGGCGCATCAAAAACATGGCGATTTGACGTGCATGACTGACGTCCCGCCTGCGGGAAGATCCCAATAAGCTCTCTCGGTCGATGCCAAATTCCTCACAGACTACATCAACAATCATATCGGGAGTAATTTCCTTGGGTTCGCTGGGAGGGTTGAGGATGGGCCGAATCGTCTCTACACTCATCGGCAAGCCAGAAATGGAGACGTAGGCAACGGCCCGGATGAGGGCACCCTCCAGCTCGCGGATGTTGCTGGTGTAGGTGGTGGCAATATATTCGATGACCTCCAGCGGCAAGCTCATCCCCTCATACTCAGCTTTTTTCTTGAGGATGGCCATACGGGTCTCGATGTCGGGCGGCTGAATTTCTGCAATCAAGCCCATTGAAAACCGAGAACAGAGCCGCTCCTGCAGCCGCGGGATTAGATGAGGGGAGCGGTCGGCGGCCAGCACAATCTGCTTGCCCGATTCATGGAGGGTATTAAAGGTGTGAAAAAACTCCTCCTGGGTGTACTCTTTGCCCTCAATAAATTGGATGTCGTCCACCAACAAAATATCCACATCTCGGTACTGCTCCCGAAAAGACTGCATACTGTCTCGCCGGATGGCGTCGATGAGATCGTTGGTAAAGCGCTCGGTGGACACGTAGAAGACCTTAGCCCGGGGATTGGCCTCTAGCTGGTAGTGGCCGATTGCCTGCATCAGGTGAGTTTTGCCTAGCCCTACGCCACCGCAGAGAAACAGAGGGTTGTAGGCCCGCCCCGGCTTGTCAGCCACGGCCAGGGCTGCAGCATGGGCCATGCGGTTGTTGGGGCCGACCACAAACCGCGAGAAGGAATACTTGGGGTTGAGCTCTGGTGCCCGCATAGGTAAGCTGCTGCCCCCCTCCAGCCCCCGAGGAACAGAATCCGGGAAACTGCCAGCGCAGTAGGAGCTTGGCCTCTCAACTGTCGAAGGAGGCTCTTCCGCAGCCAAGGCTTGGGGAGCAACGGAAAACTCTACCTGCAAAGGGATCCCTGCTACCCGCTGCACCACCTCGGTGATGGTAGAGGCATAGTGCTTCTGCAGCCAGCCTCGTGCCCATTCGCTGGGAGTGGAGATGGTGAGGCGGTTGCCCACCAACGACTCAGGCCGTGCTGTTTTGATCCAAGCCTCAAAGGTTGGCCGGCTGAGCTGCACTTGTAGATGGCCCAGAGCCTGATCCCAGAGCTGATCTAGGGAGATATCCACGCCACACACCCAGAGCGACACACCACAAACCCCGAGAGCTAAGCAGTGCCTCCACTCTCGGGATTCCCAATTTAACTGCTTGGCGTGGGGCCTCCAATCTACCCATTTTCCGATAGGTTTGCTAGCATGGCTTCTCAGTGACTGTCTTTAGGTGAACTGGATTGCCCCCTCGCCAGCCGCGGTGGGCTGTGTTGAAGTTGCGAGTTAGTTTCTCACCATGCCTCAGCGTACCCTTCGTGGCACCAATCGCAGACGCATTCGTGTTTCTGGGTTTCGAGCCAGAATGCGCACCCCAGGTGGGCGGCGAGTCTTGAAGCGGCGGCGGGCCAAGGGGCGTTATCGCCTGGCTGCTTGCTGAGGCACCCAACTCCCCTGCTAGAGGCACAAGCAAGTGTTAACTTGGGGTGGGATCTGGGAGCCGCCACCATGCTACCTGCTCCTTATCGCTTGCGGGATCGGCGGGCATTTCAGGCACTTTACCAGGCAGGTCAGCGGCGTTCCACGGCGGGCTTGACCCTGCTGTTTCAGCCAATGCCGGCAGGAGGTGAAGGGATCCCTAGCCAGGTGGGGCTGGCGGTTAGCAAAAAGGTAGACAAGTCGGCGGTACGGCGAAATCGGCTGCGACGTCGCTTACGGGAGGCCATACGGCTTCTCTGTCCCCAGCTAAAGCCCGGCTATCAGCTGCTGTTTATCCCCAAGCCCAATTTGCTTACCTACAAGTGGCCGGAGCTGCAAGCAGAGGTGCGCTACCTTCTCCAGAAGGCCGATTTACTCGCTAGCCCAGAGGCGAATTCCTAGGGGCTTGGGTGGGCAGGCTGGGCTACTGCTACTGGCTGTCCTAGAGAGCAGAGTAACCCCTTCCAGGAGATTTTGGAATGCCAGCTCTTCGACCTATGCCCGGTGTAAACCGGCGCAGTCGTTGTTGCCGAAAACTATGCTCTGGCTGAAGTCTCAGCCAGGGATCCCAATCCGCTAACACCCGCCGTATTTGCAGGCAATGTTGTCGGTCAACTGCCCAATGGCACTGAAGTGCAGGTCATGGTCGCCGATACCCTGGTGCGATACCTCCGTTGGGGTGCAGAGGGATCCCTTGCCGAAGCAGCGCTGGCCCACTTCAACGAGCTTGCCATCAACCGGTTTTGTGCTCTGAAAATGGTGCTTGACAGGCACACTGAAGAGGTGCGTCGTCAGGTATTGCAGCAAGCCATCGCAGCAGGGATCCATCCTCAAGCCCGGACACACTTCGAGCAGGAAATTGCCCAGAGCAAGACTCTCTCCCCTACTCTCAAGACCTGGAAAACGTTGAATCAGAGCCAAACCAGACTGAGACTTTATAAACTTAGAGCCAGGGCTCCCAATTGCTTCCTATTGCCCTTCAGCAGGGGGTTATTCTGGAATCCAGTTTTGCATGGGAATGTCCAGTTCATGCCATGACGGCCTTGACGCTCAATCTCAGCCCCTTGATGACTCTGACGCGAGAGGATTTTATCCGGCTATGTGCGGCCAATCCTGAGCTAAAGCTAGAGCGCACTGCCCGAGGAGAGCTGGTGATCATGTCCCCCACTGGCGGTGAAGTTGGCCACTGGAATGCAGAGATCACCACAGAGCTAACCCTCTGGAATCGCCAATCAGGCCGAGGCAAAACCTTTGATTCTTCCACGGGGTTTTCTCTGCCCTCAGGCAGCGACCGCTCTCCTGACCTGGCCTGGATCCCGCTGGAAAAGTGGGAGGCTCTGGATCCCCAGACCCGCCGGGGATTCTTGCCCCTGTGTCCTGACTTTGTGGTGGAGATCCTCTCGCCCACCGATTCTTGGGTTCAAGCCCAGGCCAAGATGCAGGAGTACTTGGACAACGGCTGTCGCTTGGGGTGGCTTTTGGATCCCAAGGCCAAGCGGGTGATGATCTACCGGGCAGGACAGGCGCCGGAGCTAGTGGAAGACCCAGAAACCTTGTCGGGAGAAGACGTGCTCCCCGGCTTCACCCTGCCCATCCGCAAAATTTGGTCTGCCGAGAGCTAAGGGATCCGCAAAAGGGGAAACAACTGGTAGTGTCTTAATGGCTTAAAAAACAAGCATTTGGCCCTGCCGACAGGGTGGAGCAGATTGCCCAGGGTTTATCCTATTCACAGCATCTGCAAACAAGGGCGGGCCACCATGAAGGGGTTTACGCGGGCAATTCGGGTGTGGGGCACGGTCGTGGCGCTCAGCGGAGCCCTTCCTGGCAAAGTGATGGGACAGCCAGGCTTGCCGCCGGTGCCGGTCGTCCCCTCTGTTGAGGAGCCGAGAGTCGATCCAGTTCCTCCGTCCCCAGAGGTGTCCCCTGCTTCCAGGATACCGGCCGCTTCCCCGCCAATGGGCCAGGATCTGCGCTACCTGGTGAAGTTGTTCATCAACGAGTCTTGGCAAGCGGGCAAGCAAGCTGCTGCGGTCAACTACAACGACCTCTACAGCCGCCTGTTGACCCGCACCTACAGGGATCCCCGCCCGCCTATCGAAGTCGAGTACGAGCTGATTCGAGAGATCCTGCGCGAATACGGGGATCCCGCCGATCGCTTCTGGGATCCGCAAAGCTTTAGGGACCTGCTCAGCCGTCCTCGCCCACCTCTCCAGGCACGTCAGATTGGCCCGCGCCAGGTTTACTTAGCGGTGCCGGAGCTCACCCCTGCCACTGCCCAGCAGATCCGCCAAGCCCTCTACACTCAGGATTACAGCCAGGGCATTGTCCTCGACCTGCGCGGGTCGGTGGGCTATGACCCGCAAGTGATAGCGGATGTGGCGCGCCTATTTTTGCCTCGCTCCGTGCAACCGCTGCTGGTTACCGAAGACCGCTTTGGTCAGTCCACCCGCTGGAACAGCGAAAACCTGCCGCTAGCGGCCGGGATCCCCTTGGTCGTTCTTGTCGACGGCAACACCCGCCAGGGGGCCACCCTCCTGGCAGCTCAGTTGGGAGCTAGCGGCAACACCGTTATTGTGGGACAGACCGCCCAAGGCAGCGAGCGCCAGACCCGCTTCTTTGCCCTTCCTTCTGGCGCAGCGGTGGAGCTGGCCGTGGCCACCTGGAAGACCGGCGATGGACGCTCCTTAGCCCAGGGCTTGGTGCCCCTGCAAAAGGTAGAGGGAGATGAGGACGCTTGGCTAAAGGCCGCTCTAGAGGCCCTGGCCCTACCCCCCCGCCAGCCCAGCCCCCCGCCCCGCCCCACCGTCCTGGTTCAAGAGGGCCGCGTCGGTCGCTTTGTCCTGGGCATGGATACCCGCAACGTCGACACCCACCTTTTGGGCAACGTGGATCTCATCCCCGCCGAGTCACGGGCCAACGTCTTTCAGCCCAACAGCGACCTGAAGATCTTCTACTTGCAGGACTACATCCTCTTTGCCTACCGCCGTCCGGGCGTCCTCAATAGCTTTTTTGCCGACCGCATCTACACCACCCACCCCGAAGCCATGACTGGCGAAGGGATCCGCATCGGCTCCACCTACTCGGAAGTCATTGCCACCTACGGCGGCCCCGGGGAAAATGGCTACAACGAGGTCGTGCCCTATCCCAAAGGGAGCCGGGAATACCTGCGCGACGACCGCTACTATGTCAACTACGACGCCCTCGGCCTGTCTTTTGCCTTTGCGGTGGGCTCTAACCGGGTTACCGCCATTGGCCTGTTCAAGCCGGGGAGTTGAGAGAGCAAAAAGTTAATCGATTGTTAACCTTTTTGTCAAAGGCCCTCAACACCAGCCGGAGCAATGGGGTAAATTAGTGCAGCGGCCCCGGAAGAGGGGTTTTTGTGCTGTTTACATTACCGACTGGGGGAGAAGCCTTTGGCAAACGTTGTAGTTGTTGGTGCCCAGTGGGGCGACGAGGGAAAAGGGAAAATTACCGACCTCCTCAGTGAAAAAGCCCATGTGGTCGTCCGCTACCAAGGCGGCGTCAACGCCGGCCACACCGTGGTGGTGGGGGGCCAGACCTTTAAGTTGCACCTCATTCCCTCTGGCATTCTCTATCCCGATAAGCGCTGTGTCATCGCCAGCGGCACGGTGATCGATCCCGAAGTCTTGCTGGCCGAGATCGACCAGCTGCACCAATTGGGGATCTCCACCCACAACCTCTACATTGCCGAAACGGCCCACGTAACCTTGCCCTACCACCGCCTCATCGACGTGGCCGAAGAAGAGCGGCGCGGCATCTACAAGCTGGGCACCACCGGGCGAGGCATTGGCCCCACCTATGCCGACAAGGCCGAGCGCATGGGCATCCGCGTCGTGGACTTGATGTACCCCGACCAACTGCGGGAGCGCCTCAGTTGGGCCATTCCCTACAAGAATGTTTTGCTGGAGAAGATCTACAACCTGCCCCCCTTAGATCCCGAGCCGATTATCGAGCAATACCTGGCCTATGCCGAGCGGCTGCGCCCCTATGTTACCGACGCCGCCCTGCTTCTCACCCAAGCCATTGAGGAGCGGCAGAACATCCTCTTTGAAGGGGCGCAGGGTACGCTGCTGGACATTGACTATGGCACCTACCCCTACGTCACCTCCTCCCATCCCATTGCCGGCGGCGCCTGCGTGGGGGCTGGAGTTGGCCCCACCAGCATCGACCGGGTGATCGGGGTAGCCAAGGCTTACACCACCCGCGTCGGCGAAGGCCCCTTCCCCACCGAACTGAAAGACGAGATTGGCGCCTATTTGCAATCTGCCGGCGGCGAAGTCGGCACCACTACCGGGCGGCAGCGGCGCTGTGGGTGGTTTGATGGCGTCATCGGGCGCTACGCTGTGCGCATCAACGGCCTCGACTGCCTGGCCATCACCAAGCTGGATGTCCTGGATGCTCTAGACGAGATCAAGGTGTGTGTAGCCTACGAGTACCAGGGCCGTGAGATCCACCACTTTCCCAGTGACGCTCGGGTCTTTGCCCAGTGCAAACCCATCTACAAAACCCTGCCCGGCTGGAGGTGCTCCACCAAAGGCTGCCGCTCCGTTGAGGACTTGCCCCCCGAAGCCTACGACTACCTGAAGTTTTTGGCCCAGTTGATGCAGGTGCCGATTGCCATTGTCTCGCTGGGGGCCAGCCGCGACGAGACCATCATTGTCGAGGATCCCATCCACGGCCCTAAGCGCGCCCTGCTCTACCCCAACGGCAGCAAGCAGGTTCACGCCCTCATGCCGGACTGAGGCTCGGCGGCTAGTCCCCTGGGGAGCACTGCTTTGGCAAAGCCAGCCCCAGCTTGGGCCGCTCCAAGGGGTCGAGGGAACCCTTGGAGTTGCCGCTACTGCCCCACCAGGATCCGCTAAGCTCAAAGGTAGAGATTGCTTGCCCTGTCTTCTGGTCTTCCCATGGCTGCTCCCACCTACTCCATCATCACCTTCGGCTGTCAAATGAACCGGGCTGACAGCGAGCGCATGGCCGGGATCCTGGAGTCGCTGGGGTATGTGCGCGCCGAAGACGCGCTGCAGGCGGACTTGGTTCTCTTTAATACTTGCACCATCCGCGACAACGCTGAGCAAAAGGTGTATTCCTACCTGGGCATCCAGGCGCAGCGCAAGCGGAAAAACCCCGCTATCAAGCTCATCGTGGCCGGCTGCGTGGCCCAGCAGGAGGGAGAGCGGCTGCTGCGCCGCGTCCCCGAGCTCGATCTAGTCATGGGCCCTCAGTACGTCAACCGCCTTGGGGATCTGCTGGCCCAGGTGGAGGCCGGCAACCAAGTGGTGGCCACTGAGCCCGTCGAGATCCCAGAAGACATCACCAAACCCCGCCGCGACAGCCGGGTAACAGCCTGGATTAACGTTATCTACGGCTGCAACGAGCGCTGCACCTACTGCATTGTGCCGCTGGTGCGGGGACGGGAGCAATCGCGCCAACCCCAGGCCATCCGCGCCGAGATGGAGGACGTAGCCCGAGCTGGCTACCGCGAGGTAACCCTACTGGGGCAAAACATCGACGCCTACGGGCGGGATCTGGATCCCAAGACCAACTTGGCCAGCTTGCTGCGCTTTGTCCACTCAGTGGAAGGGATCGAGCGGATCCGCTTTGCCACCAGCCACCCGCGCTACTTCACGGAAGAGCTCATTGCCACCTGTGCCGAGCTGCCTAAGGTGTGCGAGCACTTCCACATTCCCTTCCAGGCCGGCAGCGACGAAGTCCTCAGGCGGATGCGGCGCGGCTATACCCAGGAGCGCTACCGCCAGCTCATCCAGCTCATCCGCCAGTACATACCTGAAGCCACCATTAGCGCCGATGCCATCGTTGGCTTCCCCGGCGAAACAGAGGCCCAGTTCCAGGAAACCCTGCAACTGGTGAAGGATATCGGCTTCGATTTCCTCAATACCGCTGCCTACTCCCCCCGCCCTGGCACGCCAGCAGCCGAGTGGCCCGACCAAGTGCCGGAAGAGGAAAAAAGCGATCGCCTGCAACGACTCAACCGCCTGGTAGCCGAGGTGGCTGCCGCCCGCAGCGCTCGCCTGCTGGGCCAGGTGCAGGAGGTGCTGGTGGAGGGCCCCAACCCCAAAAATCCTCGCCAAGCTATGGGACGTACCCGCGGCAACCGCATCGTTTTCTTCGACGGCGATCCTGAACAACTGCTGGGATCCCTGGTGCCAGTGCGCATCACCGCCACGCGGGCCTTTTCCCTCAGCGGCGAGATTGCCAAGCCTGGGGAAGAGAAACCCCAAGCCGCAGAACTTGGGGCTTGCGCCTAAGCCCACGACGAGGATTGAACTCGTGACCTCCCCCTTACCAAGGGGGTGCTCTGCCACTGAGCTACGTGGGCGGCATGGTGGGCCGAGTTGGATTCGAACCAACGTAGGCGTAAGCCAGCGGATTTACAGTCCGCCCCCTTTAACCACTCGGGCATCGACCCATAGACGCTGGTCCTCCATGGTAGCAGAAAAAAGAGACTAATGCCCAGGAGCAATCTCTGCCCAGGGGGGTAGAGGGGATCTCCCCGAGGCCAAACTGGAGAGAAAACTTGGTAGGGTGGAAGACAGTCTTTTAGCTGGCAACTATGGTTTCAACCCTCGGCACGCCCCCTTCTGTGGTTTCTCCCAACCAGTCGCTGCAGCCGTTAACCAGCCGCGTCAATAGCCAGGGCCACCTGGAAATTGGCGGCTGTGACGTGGTGGAGCTCGTGCGCCAGTTTGGCTCCCCCCTCTACATCCTGGACGAATGGACCCTGCGGCAGGCCTGCCGTCTCTATCGCGACAGCTGGGCCCGCTGCTACGCCGGCAGCTATCGGGTGTTGTATGCCACCAAAGCCTGGAGCTGCCTGGCCATCTGCGCCTTGGCGCTGCAAGAAGGGCTAGGTCTGGACGTGGCCTCTGGCGGCGAGCTGTACACCGCCCTGCAAGCAGGGGCCAAGGGGGAAGATCTCTACCTGCACGGCAACGCCAAGTCGGCAGAGGAGCTAGCCATGGCCCTTGAGGTAGGCTGCACTCTGGTGGCAGATAGCCTCCACGAGCTGCAGCAGCTGGCCGCTCTGGCCACCCCTGACCGGCCGGCCCGTCTGTTGGTGCGGGTTAACCCTGGTATTGACGTCCACACTCACGAGTACATCCGCACCGGCCAAACCGACAGCAAATTCGGCATTGGCCAATGGCAACTGCCGGAGGTGTTTGATTTTCTGGCAGCCCATCCCCAACTGCACTGCGTCGGGCTCCACGCCCACATTGGGTCTCAGATTTTTGACCTGCAAGGACACCGGGATCTGGCAGGAGTGCTGGCCCGCATTTGGCAGCAAGGGCTAGACAGAGGTCTGCCCCTTCAGGAGCTCAATGTGGGCGGCGGCCTGGGGATCCGCTACGTCGAGTCCGACGATCCCCCGTCTATCTCCGAGTGGGTGGAAGCGGTGGCCACGGCAGTGCAGCAGAGTTTCACCGCCGCCGGGATCCCACTGCCCAAGGTGCTCTGCGAGCCTGGGCGCTCTGTGGTTGGGCCAGCGGCGGTAACCGCCTATACCTTGGGGGGCAAGAAGTGGATCCCGCCCAGCGACGACCTTCCCGAAGGCCGCCTCTATGTCACCATCGACGGCGGCATGTCTGACAACCCTCGGCCTATCACCTACGGGGCCCGCTACACCGCCCTCTTGGCCAACCGCCCCGAGGCCGAGGCCACCCAGCGGGTGACAGTGGCCGGCAAACACTGCGAGTCGGGAGATGTGCTCTTGAAAGATGTGCTTTTGCCCAACCCAGCGCCCGGCGAAGTCCTAGTTGTGTTGGCCACTGGGGCCTACAACTACAGCATGGCCTCCAACTACAACCGCTTTCCTCGGCCAGCAGCGGTGCTGGTTAACCAAGGGAAGGCCCAGTTAATCCTGCGGCGGGAAACTTATGCCGATTTAATCCGTCTGGATATCCTACCAGAGCAGTTACGGCGCTAGGGGGCTGCCCCAACCTGCCAAGGGGGATCTAGCCCGCTGGTCTCAACAGGGAAGAGCTGGAGGCCAGGGAGGAGAGCAATGGTAGGCTGGTCAGGGAACCAAAGTCCAGCAAGATTCTCACTGCAGGACAGCGCAGGCAGAAGGTCTGGAGCACGAGGGGAGCGTGAACGGGGTTTTTCGGCATGCGGGCGGCCTTATGGGCTTGGCTACAGCAATTTAACCCTCTCAGCCTCTTGGACGGGGCTCTGGCTGTCCTGCTCTTGGCTTTGGCCCTCTATTCCACCCGCAAGAGCCGGGCTGGTGTCCTACTGCGGGGATTTACGGTACTGTTGGTACTTTACCTGGCCTCAGCCTCGCTGCCGCTGGTGCACCTCATCTTGGATCGCCTGCTCCTGGCTGCGGCCGTGGCCATGGGGGTGCTCTTTCAGCCGGAGCTTCGGCAGCTCTTGGAGCAGTTGGCAAAGACCATTCCCCTGGAGTGGTCAGATTCGCCAGACGAGGAGGAGGAAGATTCTGAGGAGGGCTTGGTGGAGGAGGTGGTGCAAGCGGTGCGGGAGCTCTCCCAAAGTCGAACGGGGGCTCTGATTGTGATTGAGCCGGATCAGCCCATTGACTCGCGGGTGTTTACGGACAAGGGGGTCTCCCTTCAGGCACGAGTATCGCGGGAACTCTTGCAGACGATTTTTCAGACCTCGACCTTGCTCCACGACGGGGCAGTTCTTATCCATCGGGATCGCATTCGGGCAGCAGGGGTAATCCTGCCAGTCTCGGAGCGGCCTGCTGGGAGGCACCTGGGCACACGACACCGCGCCGCCATGGGGATTACCGAGCAAGCCAATTGCTTGTGTATCGTGGTTTCAGAGGAAACTGGCTCCATTTCTCTAGCAGAGGGTGGACGCATCGAGCGCCCCCTGACCAGTGCCAGGTTACAGGAGCTGCTGCTGGAGCGGCTGCGCCATTCCCGCCAAGCCAAAAAACGAGAGGCTCCTCTGGGGAAACTGGGGATCCACCCTTGGGTTTGTAACGGACTGTTGGGCTGGGGGAGATCCCTGATTGAACTGGCAAAACGCTTTCGCAAACCTAAGAAAACGCTTCCCAAAGGATAACCTCCATGACCCTTTCTCCTGCTCATCTTCTGCAGTTGCCTGCCGATCTCGATCCGCAGTTGTTACCCCGCCACGTGGCCGTGGTGATGGATGGCAACGGGCGGTGGGCGCAAAAGCGAGGGCTTCCTCGCAGCGTCGGCCATCAGCGGGGGGTGGCGGCCTTGAAGGAGCTGGTTCGCTGCTGCCACGACTGGGGGATCCCCCTTCTGACCGTCTACGCCTTCTCCACCGAGAACTGGGGCCGCGCCCGCGAAGAGGTGGATTTTCTCATGACCTTGTTTGAGCAGGTGCTGTGGCAAGAGCTCGAGGAAATGATGGAGCAAGGGGTGCGCCTCCAGTTTGCTGGCCAGCTATCAGCCCTGCCCCCCTCTTTGCAGGAGGCCATTGGGCAGGCAGTGGAGTGTACCCAGCACAACGAGAGCCTTTGCTTGACGGTGGCTCTCAACTACGGAGGAAGGCAAGAGATTCTGGAGGCTTGCCGCTCCATTGCCACCCTGGTTCAGCAGGGACTGCTGCAGCCGGATCAGATCGACGAGGCCCTTTTCTCCCAGTTTCTCTACACCAACGGCCTCTCGGACCCTGACTTGTTAATCCGCACCAGTGGCGAGATGCGCCTCAGTAACTTCTTGCTCTGGCAGATGGCCTACACTGAGCAGTACTTCACCCCCATCCTTTGGCCAGATTTTGACCGCGCTGCTTTTCACCAGGCTCTGCTCAGCTACCAGTCGCGCCAGCGACGATTTGGCAAATGAGAAAACCCCCACTTCTAGAAAAAGGTGAGGGATGAGAGCTCCTTTAGGCGGCACTAGCGCAAAAAGCTGGTTACCAGCCACATCAACCCAAACGTCATCCCCACCAACAGGATGCCAGGAGCATCGCCGCCAGTAAGGGGCAAAGCAAGGGCATAGGCCAACGCCAGCCCCAGGATCAAGGCTGCCAGCGCTAGGAGGAAAGAGCGAAGGAAGCGGCGTTCCTTGCGGTACAGGAAATAGGTAGAGGTCATCAGCCCCAGCGCTAGTTGTAGGGAGGGATACTCTTCAGGGGAGAGGACAACCCAACCCAACAACCCTCCCAAAATCGCTGCCGGCCAAAGGACAGCGGCTACCGAAGGAGTGTCCAGCCAGCGACTCTTCTGGACGGGGCGGGGTAAATTCAACGCTGGCTCAGGAGGAGCAGTGCGCTGTTCAGCGTAGCGAATGCGATCCGGGACAGGGATCTTGCCCTCTTTGCGCAGGCGCAGGCGCTGCATCAGAATGGCGTCGTAGGCTTGTTCCACCCGCTCCTGCTGCTCTTCATCGGCAGCCAAGCTGGCCAGGAGCCGTGCTCGCGCCGACTGGATCTCCTCAAAAGAGGCTTCTTCACTGACCCCCAGCACTTGATAGGGACTCATCTCAGCCATGGCGACCAGTCTTGTAACTCTCTATCACCTTAACCTAGCCGCCAATTCAGGAAGGGGTTGGGGAGCTGGCTCGGAAACAGAAAGGAGCACCGCCCGCAGCGATTGGGCCACTTGCTCAACTGCTGCTTGAGTGGTGGCTCTGCCAAGGCTAAGGCGAATAGACCCGAGGGCCTCGGCTTCAGAATAGCCCATGGCTAGGAGAATGCGGCTAGGGATCTGTTGGCCGCTGCTGCAGGCAGAGCCGGCACTGATAGCGATCCCCTGGCGGCTCATCTCCCGCACCAGCACGTTCCCCGAAATCGCGGTAGTGCAGTAACTGAGGTGGTGGGGCAGTCGTTGCTCCAGCTCCGCAGGGCCAGTTAGCCGCAAACTGGGCACGGCAGCTAGTAATTGTGCCAAGTGCCGTTGCAGCTGTCGCAGGCGGGCCGTCTCCTGCTGCAGCTCTTGGGCTGCCAGGGCCGCCGCCACCCCTAGACCGACAATGGCAGGGATCCCTTGGGTGCCGGGCCGCAGCCGCCGTTCTTGCCCGCCCCCCCCTAGCAGCGGCTGCAGCTCTACTCCTGGCCGGACATAGAGCGCTCCCACCCCTTGAGGGCCATAGAGCTTGTGCCCAGAAAGGGAGAGCAGATCCACCGGCAGCTGCGCCAGATCCAAGGGGATCCGCCCCACCGTCTGCACCGCGTCGGTGTGGAACAGGACCCCCGCTTGGCGGCAGATCTGCCCCAGCTCGGCAATGGGCTGCAGGGATCCCACCTCGTTCTGACCATGGACAACGGAGACCAAAACGGTGTTGGGCTGGAGTGCCTGGAGCAACGCTTGGGGATCCACCTGGCCGGCAGCATTTACCGGCAGGCGGGTCACCTGCCAGCCCTGGGCCTGCAAGCGGCGGGCGGCATTCTCCACCGAGGCATGCTCAACGCTGGAGATGATTAGGTGCTGCGGCTGGGAGTAGCGCTGCGCCACCCCAAATAAGGCCAAGTTGTTAGACTCCGTCCCGCCGGAAGTAAACACCAATGCCTCCGGCTCACAGTTGAGCAGCCCAGCCACCTGCTGCCGCGCCCGTTCCATGGCCATGGCAGCCCGTTCTCCCCACCCGTGCAAGCTGGAGGGGTTGCCCCAACTTTCCTGCATCGCCAGCCGCATGGCCTCGATCACCTCCGGACGCGGCGGGGTAGTGGCGCTGTGATCGAAGTACAGGGCGGGATCCAGATTGGGCATGGGCAGCTCAGCTTCTAGGATTTGCTGTCCCCATCTTAGTGTTGGCAGCAGCTTACTGGGGCTTTGTCCTCCCTCGCGACGGCTAGGTTACTTTTTCCTGAAAAGGCTAGGGGGTTGGCGGTGCAGAACCACCGATTCCACCAGGCCAATGGCCAGAAAGTTGGCTAGCAAAGCCGAGCGGCCATAGCTCAAAAAAGGCAAAGGCAACCCCGTAATGGGAGCTAGGCCAACGGTCATGCCGATGTTGATCACTGCCTGAAAGAGGATCATCGCCAGCACCCCAATGGCGATCAGAGACCCGAAGTTGTCCTTAGCTCCTTGGGCAATCCAAATTAGCCGTGCACACAGAATCCAAAGCAGGATCAACACCGTCAAGGTGCCGACAAAGCCCATCTCTTCCCCGATGGCGGAGAAAATGAAGTCGGTGTGTTGCTCGGGGATGAAGTCCAGTTGGGTTTGGGTGCCCTGGTGGAGGCCGCGGCCCCAGAGCCCGCCAGCGCCAATGGCAATGCGAGACTGGATGAGGTGGTAGCCAGATCCCCAGGGCTCTTGGGTGGGGTCGAGGAAGATCTCCAGCCGCCGCCGCTGGTAGGGCTTGAGGAGGTTCCAGGCCACCTGGCCTATCTGCCCCGAGAGCAGGTTAATAACACCAAAGGTCACTGCTCCTGTCCACCGCCAAGGCAGCTTCCAAGCGGCTAGGCTTGCCATGCCCAGACACCAGAGTAACCAAACCCAGATCATCCAACTCAGCTCGGGGCGGGTGTGCAGGCCGTAGAGAATGGCTCCCACCCCTGGCGACACCAGCAAGAGGATCCAACTGCCCTTGGCTCCAGCCCAGTAGAGCATGGCTAGCAAGATAGCCACAAACACCAGGGCCGTACCCAAATTGGGCTGAAGAAAGATCAAAATCCAAGGAGGGGCGAGGACGGCAACAGCTACCCAAATCTGGCTGAAGTACCTGATTGGCCAGTGATGCAAAATGGCCGCCAGGGTAATAATGACCCCCACCTTGGCAAACTCGGACGGTTGCACCTGAACGCCGGCAATGGAGATCCACCGCTCGGCTCCCCCTGCTGCTTTGCCGAAAAAAAGCACCGCAATCAAGCCCGCCAAGCTTAGGAAGTAGGTCAACCAGTGCCAGCGCAACAACCGCTCATAGGGGATCCGGGCCACCATCCCCAAGAGCACCAGGCCGATGCCAGCCATGATCAACTGCTGCAGCCAGTAATGGCTGACGGGGCGCCCCCAGACCGCGCTGCGGATGGCAATGATGCCGATGCCCGTCAAGGTCAGCACCGTAGCTAGCAAAATGCCGTCAAACTCCTGCCAAGGCGACAAGATTTGCTGCAGGCGCTGTTTCCAGCTTGCCCGGGGGGGCACTTTCGGCTCAGCGCTGTGCAGGAAGCGGGTCATATCCAGGGAGCAACGCCGGCACCAGTTTAGTTGTCCCCACCAGGCAGCAGCAAGTAATCGGCATCGACAGCCATCCCTGACCCAGGACGCTAGGCCACAACCTCGCCCCCAGTTGCCCGTAGGTTTCGGTATCCAGGCGGGTACTGAAGCCGATAACGGCTTTATTCACACCATCACACGGTACTCCTCGTGCGGCCGCCCTGGTTTTGACCAATTTTTAGCGGAGGCCAGCTAGTGCCCACTGAGGCGATAGACCGGCAGGGTGAAATGAAAACTGCTGCCCTTACCTGGGATAGATTCCACCCAAATCTGGCCGTAGTGGGCACGCACGATGCGACGGCAGAGGGAAAGGCCAATGCCGTAGCCCTCCTGCTGCTGATCGCGCTCTAGGCGCACAGCCTCGGAGAAGATCTTCTCTTGCTCAGCTTCAGGGATCCCAGGGCCAGTATCGCTGACAGTCACTTGGATCTTTTGACTGGTGCGGTGAAGGATGGCAAGGCGAATAGATCCCCCGGCAGGGGTGTACTTGATGGCGTTGTCCAGGAGGTTAAAGATCACCTGGCGGATTTTGTCGGGATCCACGTGAACCGTGGGCAGATCCAGGGGAATATCGACTTGAAACTGCAACTGCTTGGCCTGGATACGGGGCTGCAGCTCCTCAATAAGCGGCTGGCATAGGCTAGCCAGTTGGGTTTCTACCGCCCGGATCCTCAGCTCCGAAGCGCTGCCGCGGGCCGATTCAAGAATGTCGGTGATCATGCTGTCCATCTTGCGCAACTGCTGGCGGGCGTGCTCGAACAGTTGCCGCTCCAGAGCCTTGTCCAGGGATCCCTCGCGCGCTTGCTGCAGGGTTTCCACCGCTAGAGCTGTAGCCGTCAGGGGGCTGCGCAAATCGTGAACCAGCATCGCCAGAACGCGGTCTTTAAAATCCAGCTGTTCCCGCAATTGGGCTCGCTCTTGCCGCAGCAAGAACACCTCCTCTGACAGCTGGAGCAGCGCCTCGGTGATGGGAGGAGGGGTGGGATCCTGACCCTCCTTTTGTTGGTGGGAGGCAAGAGCCGCCTGACCCTGCCAGCGAGGCCACCACACTTCCAGTTGCGTCGCCAAGTCCTCCCCCGCCAAAACCTGGGCTGGCAAGGGCTCTGCCTTCACCAAAGCGGGGGTCACCACCAGCTTGTAGTGCTCCGCCAGGTAGGGGTGCTCTTCTAGCGGCACCACTTTTAGATGGGCAGGGTATTGGCCAGGTAAGCTCTGGATGTGCCGACGGAGTTGCTCTGCCAGTTCTTCGACGTTGGCTCGGCCTTGGGCAAACAACAGCAGCCGAATGGTGGAACGGGTAGAAGCGCAATCTAGCGAGGTTTGCATAGGCCAAAGTCCAAAGGGCGGCGGGTACCTTGAGCTCACCCTCCACGCCGTTGAGCTTAGCGAAACAGGTAGGCCAGACCCACCAGCACAGCCACTAGCCCCACCGTGGTCAAGCTGAAGTGCAGGAGAGAGGTTCTGCCTTTGCGCACCATGTTGCGCATGGCCAGGCGAACATAGCTGGGCGAGGATCCCTTCTCGCTCTGCGAGGAGCTAACCGGCGAAGGCTGGGACATTGGGATGTCGGAAACGCGGGCCGATACCTCTAACCTAGCTCAAGCTGCCCCCGTTAATACACCTGCGGCCACCAGCTCATCAGTCAAACCGGCAAGGGATCCCTAGGCACTGCTGCAACAGCTTTCGGTACTCTTGGCCATCCACGAGAAAAGCCCCAAAGCGGGCCAGGTGCGGGTTCATTAGCTGGGCGTCAAAAAGGCGAAAGCCCCGCTCCCGCAGGTGTTCCACCAACTTCACCAGCGCCACTTTGGAGCCATTGGGAATGCGGTAAAACATCGACTCGCCAATGAAAGCCGCCCCCAAGGTAATGCCCAGGATCCCGCCTGCGAGAACTTCTCCCTGCCAGGTCTCAAAGCTGTGAGCAAACCCCGCTTGGTGCAGAGCTAGGTAAATCTGCTTTAACTCCGAGCTAATCCAGGTTTTTGGTCGAGCAGCGCAGCCCTCCACCACCTGCTCAAAAGCGCTGTTGATGCGCACCTGAAAGCGACCGCTGCGCACTAGGGGCCTCAGGGAGCGCGGACAGTGAAACCGCTCGTCCAGAGGGATTAGCGCATGCTGCCTACAGCCATACCACCCCAGGGATCCCGTCTCTTCATCGGCCATGAGAAAGTAGCCCTGGGCATAGCCGGCCACAATGGCGGTTATGTCTACCTGCATACTCATTGCCAGTTTGGCGAGAGGGTGGCGAAATCCCCCGCCTCGACCTTGGGGTGACAATCCACACAGCCACTTACTCGCACTGGGGTAGGAAAGTCCACCTGCAGGTGCAAAGCCCGGAAGTAGCGAGACTCGGCTAGACGATAGGGCACTGGCTCCCCCTGCCGCAGCGGACGAGAGTTGGGCCGTAAATAGCCCCAAGCCAGTTGGAAAGTCACACCGGTCAAGGGCTGGATCTGCTGGCCGTAGTGGTTGGGATCCTGCAGCAGCCGTTGCCAGGTTTCGGTGGGCAACACCTGAGCGGGCAGCGCCACGTGGCAGGTGCCGCAACTGCGCACGTACTGAGCCTGCGCCAGCTGGGTCGGGGTGAGATCCTGCTGCGCTTGTACCCCAGCTAGCAGGGATCCCATCAAGCCAGCCAGCAGCGCAATCCAGCTGACAAGCCAAAATTGCCGCCGTCGTTTTAAGGAAGCCATGCTCTTGCCTTGAGTTTCAATAGATCCCCTAGTGAGTTTCCAGGATGAGCCTCTCCTGCCAGCCAGTAATCTAGAGCAGCCGGGTGCTGTTTGGCTGGCCTAATCCCGGCAGAGGGATCCAAGACGAGCCCGGCAGATGGCAATTTCCGCGGGGGTAAGGCTATCCCAGCGGACATCGCGGCGCAGAACCAAGCCATTGTGACTGGTGAGGAAGCGAGGTAGCTCAGCCTGGTTGATCACGCTTAGATCCCGCATGTCGTAGGTTGTGTAGTGGGTAATCTCTGGGGAGGCGAAGTCAATGTCGATGAGGGTAAGGGTCTTGCGGGGTGGCAGGGGGCTGCCCAACAGGGGGCGGGGCCCAGAGCCGAGAGCGCCACAGTGAAGCAGCTGCAACTGTCCCTTGTAGCCAGGATAGTAGGCGTGGTGGTGGCCGCTGATGTAAACATGGACGCGGTACCTTTCCAGCAGAGCTCGCTTGGCTTCAGCATCCAGCAGCACTTCTCCCGGATTGTCGCGCCCGACGGCAACGGCATAGAGGGGCAGGTGACCAATGACGATGCGCAGCTTGGCCTGTTGAGCCCGCTCGCTGGCTAGCGCTGCTTCTGCCCAAGCCATCTGTTCAGAGGGAATGAAGTTGCAGCTAGCGTCCCAAACTAGGTAGAAAACCCCATCTTTTTCAAAGGTGTAATAGAAGGGGAAATCGCCCCGATCCACAAAATTCAGGCCAGGATCATGGGCGGGATCGTTCCAAAACTCGCGCGCCAGATCCCGTTCCTTTTGAAAGAGAAAACCACCGCGGGCGTTGCGGGCACAGGAAGCATCGTGGTTGCCCAAGGTAAAGCCATAGGGCAGCTGGGCAGCGCGCAGCGGAGCTGCCACATGTTGGTCAAAGGCTGCCCACATGGCGCGGATGCGCTCTTCAGAAAGGCGGGGATCCTGCCCTGCCACCATGTCCCCTCCTCCCAAGACGATATCCGGCTGAAAGTAGGGGATGAGGCGGATGGCCCGATCCACCTCTGGGTCATAGTCCACCGAGCCGTAGAGGCCATTTAGGTCACTAATCACCACGAGGCGCAGATCTCGGCGGGGAGGGATGTAGAAGCCGCGAGGAGCTTCGGGATGGGGGACAGCCGTAGGGGTGGGCTGCGGCAGCAGAGGTGGCGCTTCCCTTGTCGGCTTTGGCTGAGAAGCCAGGGGCTGCCGACTGGCCCAGTAGGCCCCTGCCCATGCGCTGCTAACGGCTAACCCCAACAAGCCTAGGAGCAGCTTGCGCCGCCTCATCCTAACTCCTCCTCCACACCCCAGCGGTATTGTAGAAAATGGGCAGGCTGCTGTTGGCGCCACGACCTGGAGAGATCGATGGCTGGGTTTTTGGTTGGAGGCTTCGGGGTGGCTTCTAGAAGCCAAATCGCGGATGCTAGGCTAGGTTGAACCGGCAATTGGATATCTCGAACTCGGTATGGCTTGAGGTTTTCCCATGCCTCGCCCTGTGGATTCCTTGGAAGCTGCGCTAGAGCGATGCCGGGAGTGCAATCTTCGTCTTAGCCGGCAGCGCCGCTACATTTTGGAACTCTTGTGGCAATGTGGCGAGCACCTCTCGGCGCGAGAAATCTACGACCGTCTTAATCGGCAAGGCAAGCCCATTGGCCACACTTCCGTCTATCAGAACCTAGAGGCTCTGGCTAGGCACAACATCATTGAGTGCCTGGATCGCGCTGATGGGCGCCGCTACGGCAGGTGTACCCACCCCCACAGCCATGTCAATTGTCTAGATAGCAACCGCATTCTCGACGTAGAGGTAGAGTTGCCGCCGGAGTTGCTGGCTGAGGTGGAGCAAAAGACCGGCACCCGCATCCACAGCTATCGCATCGAGTTCTTTGGTGTGGAAAATCCAGGAAGAAGCTAAGTCAGTAGGAGCGGTTTTGTCCCCTGTTGATCTGAGACTGGATTTGTTCCAGCGAGCTAGCCGGAGCCAGGCACTTGCTGCCCCAGCACACTAGGCCCACCGTCCCGGCAGGCAGGGGCTCTGCTTCTGCGGGCAAGCTAAAGACGGCAGTGGGCCAGGAGCGCTGTTGGAAGGTGGGAATGTGCTCAGCTCCTAAGGTCACCTTCACCCAGTTGCTGTACCAGTCTAGCCCAAGGAATAGAGTGGGACAGACCCGCGGCTGGGTGCTCATGAGATGGGCAAAAGTTTTCAGGGCCTGCTCTGCTCGCTCCAGATAGTCCAGATCGCCCGTGAGGGCAGCCAGACGCACCAGGTTGGCGATGGCCACACCATTGGCTGACGGCATGGCGCTGTCCTGGAAGTCTTTCTCCCGCACCAGGAGTTCAGCGGCGCTCTGGGCATCACTGACAAAGTAGCCTCCCCTGGCCGTATCCCACAGTTGCGCGTCCATCTCCTGCTGCAACCGGATGGCAGCCTCCAGCCAGTGCTGGGAACTGGGATCCCCTGCTCGACCTAGGCAGGCCTGGTGCAGATCCAACAGGGCCTTGATGAAGAGGGCGTAGTCTTCGGATTTGGCAGGCACCTGGGGTGTGCCGTCGTAGTTCAACCGCAGCAGGGATCCCGTGTCGGGATGGCGCTGGCGGCTAAGGATGAACTGGGCAGCCCGCAAGGCCAACTGCAGGTACTCCTCGTCGCCAAACACCTGGTAGGCCCGTGCCAGCCCCGAGATCATCAGGCCGTTCCAGGAGACGATCATCTTGGTGTCCGTAACAGGCGGGATCCGCCCTGGCCAAGGGTGTTGGCGGGCCGATTGGGCATCTACTGCCGGCGGGAAGGGGATCCTGCGCTCGGTGGAGCCGTAGCGAGCCCGAAACAGATGAGTGGTCAAGGCGGTCTCGACTTCCGGCGGCAGCTCTCCCCCCTGTTGGCGCTGGAGGACAATGCAGCCGGGCCGGTCGGGGAAATTGCCCCCTGGCAACAGGAAGAAAGCCTGCTGCAGAGCGCGGAAGGTTTCTTCATCGAGCAAATCTTGCAGCTCCTGCCAGCGCCAGACATAGAACTCCCCCTCCTCGGGCTCCGCATCTTCTCGCCGGGCAAAACTATCGGCATCCTGGGCCGCATAGAAATACCCAGCAGGAGCTGTCATCTCCCGCGCCACCCACTCCACCGTCAGGCGCACCGCCCGCTCGATGGCAGCGTCCCGGATGCCGTGGGCCCACAGCTCTGCCAAGAACTCCAAGATCTGCCCGTTGTCGTAGAGCATCTTTTCAAAGTGGGGCACCGTCCAGGTGGGATCCACGGTGTAGCGGTGAAAGCCACCGGCCACATGGTCGAAGATCCCGCCCAACACCAGGGCCATGGCCCGCTCCTTGGCCCGTTCCAGAGCTGTCGGCAAGCCGTCGATCCCTTCCGGCGGGTCGAAGCGGGCCGAGCGCAGCACCAACTGGGCATAGGGCATCATGGGGAACTGCTGCACCGCCCCAGCGTTGGTGAGCAAGGGCTGGATCTTGGCGATCCCGGAGCGCAGTAAGTCGGGTGGAATATGGTCCTCTGGCACTAGGTCGCTGAGGGTGGTCAGGGCCGTCAAAATCTGGCCCTTCATCTCCGCAATTTTTTCTTTTTCCTGCCGGTAAAACTGCAGGACGCGCTGCAGCACCGTTAGAAACCCTGGCCGGCCAAAGCGGGGCTTCACGGGAAAATAGGTGCCTGCATAAAACGGCACCAGGTCATTGGGTGTGAGAAAGACATTGAGAGGCCACCCTCCCTGCCCGCTCATGAGTTGCAGCGCCTGCATGTAGATGCTGTCCAGATCGGGCCGCTCCTCGCGATCGACCTTGATGGGCAAAAAGTGGGCATTCAAGAAAGCGGCAATCTCGGGGTCGGAAAAGGCCTCTCCCTCCATGACCGTGCACCAGTGACAACTGGAGTAGCCAATGGACAGAAAAATTGGCTTATCCTCAGCCCGGGCTTTCTCCAGGGCCTCCGGGATCCAAGGCCACCAATCCACTGGATTATTGGCGTGCTTGCGCAGGTAGAGGCTGGAACACGTGGCGAGGCGATTGGCCATAGGTAAACCCTCTCACCTTTTTTGCTCAGGCTAGCGCGTCCTCCCCTCGAGGCCAAGCCAGACCCCTGTCCCCCCTTGCCCCGGGGATTAGACCTGCTCCTGTTTGGCGGCTGGGATTAAAAACTCCAGCGATCGCCCATAGAGAACCAAAGTGGTGCTGGGGTTTTCCACAAAACCAATCCGCTCGTAAAAGCCGCGCTGATGGGTGGTGAACACGTAGATGCGCTCCACCGACTGCAGGTGGGGATGGCTAATTAGGGTTTCCACCAGCTTGCGCCCAATGCCCTGGCGGCGGTAGTCGGAATCCACCACGATATCCCAGAGGACGGCCCGGTAAACTCCATCGGAGGTGGCGCGGCCAAAGCCAATCAGGCGCTCCCCGTCCCAGGCGCTGACCACCGGATGGCTGTGGGCAATGGCCCGCTCCATCTCGTCCCGACGGCGGTTTTGCGCCCAAAAGGCATTGCGGTTCAATAGCAGCAGAAGCTGCTCCAAGTCCAGCTCGCCCCGCTCTAGAGAAAAGCGAATGTTGCGGTTGTCAACAGGCTGAGAAGAAGAGGCAACAAGAGGCTGAGGAGGGGGATCGGGCATGTTCAAATCTTTGCCGCAGCGAGAGTGGTCAAGCAAGAAGCCGAGAAGACAGCTCGCCCAACCAGGCGGAGCTATCTGGCCGAGGCGCTGTCAGAACTTAGCCTCGCCTGCTCCAAGGCATAGGCTTTGAAGCGCTCCAAGTCCGCCTGGATGGTGCTTTCCACTACCTTACCCACGAACAGGCCATCTAGAATTTTGCCCAGAATGCCTGGAATCTTGTAGGCCACTGACAGCTTCACAATGGTACTACCCTTGCGATCATAAAACCGCAGCGCCCCCCGATTGGGCAGCCCTTCCACCGATTGCCAGGCGATGCGTTGGTGTTTCACCACCGTGTGGGTGCGGGAGATCCAACTAAAGGTGAAGCCGCGCGTAGCAAGCGTCCACCGCGATAGGTCGTGATCCAGCAATTCCACCGAGCGAATCCACGGCATCCAACGCGGCATGAGGGCCAGGTTGGACCATAGCTCCCAAACCTGTTCAATGGGAACCGGCACCTCCACCTGACAGGTGTGCTCTAACCAATCTGACTCCGCCATGGCGCCTCCCACACAAGATGCAGCAGGAAGGAGAAGCCACCCTCAGCCCTGGCCACCAAGCCGCTGGGGGATCCCTGCCTTTACAAAATTTTATATCGGCCTAAGATAGCATTATCAGCCCAAGGCAAAATCGGGGGCTTTGCGCCTTTGGCCAGCAAAGTGCGGTCGATGCCTATTATGAGGTGAGGCAGAAGGGGGGTATCATGATTGCCACCTGCAAGCTTCACCTGCATTGGCCCGCTGCACTCAGCTGTTTGACTTGACGGGACGACCTCACCATGGTTTCTCAGTGGAAACAGCATCTTAAAAACTACTTCGTGGCGGGATTGCTGGTGGTGATTCCTCTAGCAACCACCATTTGGCTGATGGTGGAAGTGGCCACCTGGAGCATCGGTTTTCTGACCAGCATTCCTAAGCCGTTTAACCCCATCCAAGGGCTGCACCCCATCCTGGTTAACCTCATCAACCTGGCGGTGGGCTTGCTGACGCCAATCTTGCTTATTTTGCTGATTGGCTTCATGGCCCGCAACATTGTCGGCCAGTGGCTGCTCAACCTAAGCGAGCAGCTGCTCCATGCCATCCCAGTGGCGGGGCTGGTGTACAAAACCCTAAAGCAATTGCTCAGTGTCTTATTTGCTCCCAACAACCAGGGGTTTCGGCGGGTGGTGCTGGTAGAATACCCCCGGCCAGGGATCTGGGCTTTGGCTTTTGTAACGGGCAGCATTCAAACTCCCATCCGACTGGGCGGGCCCCAGCGTTCCCTTAGCGTGTTTATCCCCACCACTCCCAACCCAACCACTGGCTGGTACGCGATCGTGCCAGAAGATCAAGTGGTGGAGGTGTTCATGCCGGTGGAGGATGCTTTTAAGATGCTCATCTCCGGTGGGATCGTGACCCCGGAAACCTTTGAGGCTGGGCTGCAGCGGCGCGAGGGAGCTCTGGCGGTAACCATGCCCAGCTTGCGGGAGCTGGTGGAACAAGAGCGGGCGGCAGCCTCTGCTAGGACGGACTCAACGGCTGCCGAGGTGGGCTTTGAGGCTTCTTAGCTGGCCGGTTCCTCTCCTAGGAGGTTGGGCTGCCAGAGCTGGTATTCTTTGGCTTGCTCCAGGCGCATGTAGAAGGGCTGCATCTG
Organism: Synechococcus sp. WC10meta; assembly: GCF_047461475.1. NCBI lineage: Bacteria > Bacillati > Cyanobacteriota > Cyanophyceae > Synechococcales > Synechococcaceae > Synechococcus > Synechococcus sp. WC10meta. The sequence continues at coordinate 8,306 of NZ_JANSHF010000012.1, read as the reverse complement.
CCGATCCAAGGCTTCCGCCTGCTCTGGGGGGAAAGCTTTCCAGGCGGCGCGGCTAGCCCAGCGAATGATGAGGTGAACAAGTTCGGGATCCTCGGCGTCAAGCCAGACTTCCTTGCCCAGAAAACCCGGCTGTTGGCGCAGGGCAGCTCCCCAGATCCGCTCGTCTTCCCGAAGGAAAGCCACCTGGCCGCCGGGGGGGACTCGAAAGCAGAGGTGTTCGATGGCAATAGGCTGGTCGGACATCGGCAAAAGTTGTCTTAAGACGCTAATGAAGGGTTGGTCAGCCGCTGCAGGGTGGGAATGAAGTCGGGGTAGGAGATGCGGGCGCAGTCGGCACCGCTGAGGGTGGTGGATCCCTGGGCGGCCAGGGCAGCTACCATCAAGCTCATGGCGATGCGGTGGTCGGCGTGGCTGTCCACCTCTGCTCCCTGCAAGGGGATCCCTCCTTTGATTTCCAGGCCGTCGGGATATTCGGTTACCTGGGCACCCATGCGGCTGAGTTCCTGAGCGATGGCCGCCAAGCGGTCACTTTCTTTTACCCGCAATTCCGCTGCATCGCGAATGACCGTAGTTCCTTCGGCAAAGGCTGCTGCCACCGCCAAAACCGGGATCTCGTCGATTAGGGTGGGAATCAGCTCGCCGCCGATGCTACAGCCTCGCAAACGGGCCGAGCGCACGCGCAGATCCCCCAGAGGCTCGCCGGTCACTTCCCGCTGGTTCTCCACTTGAATGTCGGCCCCCATCTCCTGCAGCACCTGCAGCAGCCCGGTGCGGGTGGGGTTGAGGCCCACACCCTCTAGCAGCAATTCGCTCTCGGGCACAATCGAGCCCGCCACCAACCAGAAGGCTGCCGAGCTGATGTCCCCGGGCACCTGCACCGTCTGGCCCACCAGGCGGGATCCCCCCACCACCGCCACGGTTTTTGTCGCCACATCGACCTGGATCTCGGCTCCGAAGGCCCGCAACATCCGCTCCGAGTGGTCGCGGGAAAGGGCCGGCTCCGTAACCTGAGTGGTGCCTTCTGCCAACAGGCCCGCCAGCAGCAGGCAGGACTTGACCTGGGCCGAGGCCACAGGCGAGTGGTAGTGGATCCCCTTTAAGGATCCCCCCTGCACAGCCAGAGGTGCCAGGTTGCCCCCCGCCCGCCCCCAGATCTGAGCCCCCATCTGCCGCAGCGGCTCCACCACCCGCCCCATAGGCCGCGAGCGCAGGGAGCGATCCCCAGTGACGGCAAAAAAGCGCCCCCGCTGGCCAGCCAGGATCCCCAACATCAGGCGCAAGGTGGTGCCGGAATTGCCGGCATCCAAGACATCTGCCGGCTCCTGCAGGCGATCCAAACCCACTCCCCGGATGCGCACACACTCGCTGTTGAGCTCAGGGATCTCGACTCCCAAAGCCCGAAAGCAAGCCGCTGTGCTGCGGGGGTCTTCCCCTAATGACAGACCCTGGATGACCGTTTCCCCTTCCGCCAGGGATCCCAGCATCAGAGCACGGTGGGAGATGGACTTGTCCCCTGGAACCTTAATCTGGCCGCGTAGGCCCCTGGCAGGGGAGAGCGTCAGGACGTTGGGAGAAGCAGCAGTGGTTAGCACGGCAGCCGTAAGGAGACTAGGGGCAGTCTCAATGATACGTTGAACCCACACCGCTCTTGCCGCAAAGACAGCCTGTCTTTTGACAGCAGCCCTCCTCTTTCAGGATGAGCTTAACAACATGGATTCCTCGGTTGAGGCCGGGCCTCGGCCTTTTTTCTGGGAATCTAACAGGCTGTAGCGGGAAGCCTCCAAATTGTAAGGCTCGGCTAAATGGTCGACTGCCTTTGTCTGGGCTGCTCAGCTGCGCGGTAGCAAGGATTGCCTGCAGATTCCCGATGGCCTGGTGGCCCGGGAAAAAGCCTGGATAGAATCATCGAGGTTGCCCCTCTGCAGCCACTGACCTCATGGACTTGCCGGAAACTCGGCTCGGGGAGAGCTCTCCGTATCACCACGAGTCCGTTTTGACCGAGGAGGTGATGGCCTACCTGCAGCCCCAGCAGGGCGGCACGTTTTTGGACGTAACCTTGGGAGGAGGCGGACACACCTTGGCCCTACTGCAGGGGGGAGCAGAACGGGTGGTGGGGCTGGATCGGGATCCGCTGGCTTTGCAGGCAGCTCGGGCGCGCTTGGCAGCAGCAGGGATCCCCCAGGAGCGCATCCAGCTTTGGCACCTCAACTTCGCCAATTTCGATCCGCAGCGGCACGGCTGGCGCGACGAGGAAGGGCGGCCTATCCTCTTCGATGGCATCGTGGCCGACCTGGGGGTGAGCTCGCCCCAGCTGGACTGCCCTGAGCGCGGGTTTAGCTTTCGCGCCGAGGGGCCGCTGGACATGCGCATGGATCCCACTGCCGCTCAGGAAACCGCTGCCGATTGGGTCAACCGGCGCCCTGCCGAGGACTTGATCGACATTTTCGTTCGCTATGGCGAGGAGCGCTTTGCCCGCCGCATCGCCCATCACATCGAACGCTCCCGCCCCCTTTTCACCACTACCCAACTGGCCCAGGTAGTCTGGCAGGCAGTGCCGCCGGCGGCAAGGCGGGGCCGCATCCACCCAGCTACGCGGGTCTTTCAGGCCCTGCGCATTGCCGTGAACCGAGAACTGGAAGCCCTAGAAACCCTGCTGGCCCAGGCTCCTGCTTGGCTAAAGCCCGGCGGTAGGTTGGCTGTAATCAGCTTCCACAGCCTGGAAGACCGTCTAGTGAAATGGGCCTTCCGTACCGATCCCCGCTGGCAGGTACTCACCCCTAAACCTCTGCGCCCTTCCGAGCGGGAGCAGCAACGCAATCCCCGGGCCCGCTCTGCCAAACTGCGAGTAGCTGCCCGCCTCGGATAGAGTGGGATCCAGTTGGCAGCAAGTGCTTGGTGGGTGAGGTGTAGACTCTATGGTTAGCCAAAACACAAGCCGTGGTTGCAGCTTTCTCCTCCTCCAGCCTAGAACTGCAACTTTGGCTCCCTCTCCTCACTCTGAAACGGCTCTGTCTCCTGCAGCTTGCAAAGGCAGCCCCCCTCAACCTTTGAAATCCGCCCATCCCCGCCGTTGGGATCCCACCTGGAGAGAGCATCTCATCTGGTGGCACCAGGTCTCCACCGGCCTCGCCATCGTCTCGGGGTTAGCGGTGCTAGGTGTTTATAGTTGGACAGTGCATACCCAAAGCCAATGGAGCCAGCACTACCAGGTTTGGCAGCGGCTGCAACGCCATGAGCAGCAGTTTCTCCTCACTCAAGAATCCATCGTCAATTCTCTGCGAGAGATTGCCGAGCGCTCCGATATGGTTTCTCTAGCGCCAGAGCGGGTGATCGAGGTTCCCATCGCTCCTACCCGCAGAGATTCTGGGCAAAGTCAAAACACCCCTCAGCAAGCCAAAGCTAGCCCCTTTTATCCAGTTGGGTATTGAGCAGCCAGTTGCAGCAGCTGCAGCTAGTCACCTAGGGCGCCCCTTGATTTACTGGAAACTGCTGCCATTCCTGGCGGACTCGCTGCAGCTTCTGGAGCAGCTCTTCCCACTGTTCGCCCTCGATTAGCTGCTCTAGTGCCTTCAACTCAGCTTGGTAGCCACGCAGAGCAGCTAGCAGCGCTTGCCGGTTGTAGCGGGCCATCTCTAGCCCTAACTGCGGGATCCCACCGCCAACCCGACTTGTATCTCGAAAGCCACTGCTGGCCAAAGTGCGGGCCAGTGCCAGAATATCGGGGTTTCCCTCCTGGCTAACGGCGGCAATTAAGCCAGCTCCCACCATGACCGGCAGATGGCTAACCCAAGCTACTGCCTGATCGTGACGGACAGGATCGGCAAGGACAACTTCGGCACCCACTGCTGCCACTAGCTCCTGCATCACCGCAAGGGCTTGGGGTTGCGTCTGGGGAATGGGAGTGAGCACATAGGGTCGCCCCAGAAACAAGTTAGCTTCCGCTCCCTGGATCCCTTGTAACGTCTTGCCGGCCATGGGGTGCCCCCCCACGAATAGGGGCCATAGCGCTGTTGCCGGCCCAACAATTGGCTGCTTGACGGAGCCGACATCGCTTACCACTGTCTGGGGCGACAGATAGGGCACCAGGGCTGCCAGGGTGGCCAACACCTGCTCCAGGGGAGTACAGATCACCACCACCTGAGGGTTGAAAAGCGTCAACTGGGCCAACTCGGTTCCGCAGCCCTGAACCGCTCCACGTTCTAGGGCCTCTTGACAGGTAGCCGGATTGCGGCTGATCCCCCAGACGGAGTACCCTGCTTCGGTAAGCTTAAGAGCCAGGGATCCGCCGATCAACCCCAACCCGACAATAGCGATGCGCATACTGTCTCCTTGAAGATCAAGGCTTTGCCAAAGCCGGCGGCAGAGGGAGACTGCCTTTTGGGATTTCTTCCGGATTAGAAAGTTAATTCTGCCCCATGAAGGGCATACAGGGGAGGGATCCAGCCGCTAAGATGGAAGGGTGAACTGGGTAACCCCCACAACAGTTCGCCCGGATCTTTTATCGCAGGAGGGAACCGTGCTTCATCGTAGGATCTATCAACTCAGCCGCGAAGGCAAGGAAGTGTGGATCTACCTGCGCGATCAGGGACGCTGGCTGGAACGAGCCAAGATCCTCGATATCGAGGGGGACACTATCCTGGTTCGCTACGAAACAGAAGATGAAGAGGAGATTTGCTCCTGGGAGGAGATGATTCGTCTGGAGAGCATCGGGGCTGTCGCCCAGCGCCTCTCTTCCATCCCAAAAGGAGTGCTTAGCACTTCCGACCTGCCCACAGCCGAGGATTGCCCTCCTGCTGAACTTCTCCGTTTACCACCCTCTCTTCGCGCCGCAGAGCCCCTTAACGGAGAGCGTGCCGGCAGCGAGCGCCTTGGGGAAGACCTGGAGCGGGAGGCCTCTCCCCTTCGCGAGAGCGGAATGGAGTCCCTGAGGCCGCTGCGCCCGAACGGAGAGGAGCTCAAACGGGTAGATCGGTTCCGGAACGACCCAGAAGGCCAGCGGGAGGGTAACCACGACTAGGTTGAAGTTTTCCGGAGATCGACAGGAGGGCGTCCCAACGTCGTCCTGGACAGGGGCAAATGGCAAGGAGGCCGTAGAACTCCTCTGCATAGGGCTCTAGCTGACAAGGGGAGGTCACTTGCCCATCGCGCGGGTCGAGCTCGGCCTGTAAAGCAACTGATTCTTCGCCCAGTCAAGGGCTTTAGTCCTCGTTCGCAACAGCGGTGCGGAGCACCTCTCTTGTCGAGTGTTGTAGCAGCAGTGGTACAATAGAAATTAGCTTTAGCAAACTCTAGAAAGGCAAGGGCGGTTAGCGCAGCGGTAGCGCACTTCCTTCACACGGAAGGGGCCACAAGTTCGAATCTTGTACCGCCCATGAGTTTCGCCCTTTGGCGGGCAAGCTTTCCCTGCAAGGTGTTGCTTCTATCTACAGGCTCCCTTGAGGAGGGGCCACTGGTTGTCTGACGGGCAACTTCTGACACACCCCCCTTTGCGCAAGTGCTTCGAGCTGGGTGGACTATGCAGCTACGGGAATCCCACTGCTGTAACCAGAAGCTAGAAGATATCGATTCATGAAACCCTTTGCCAATCCTCCTCAGCCATTGACTGCCAGCGAGTTTTTATCCCACTTAGAGGAGATAACGAGAGCTTACGAAGTCAAGACATCTATCATCACCTTCTACAGCAGAATTTGGAGCCAGGTATTCGACCTCAAATTTTCTAGGGGCCAATGGATTTTTGGGAACAGCCCCCACTGGAGAGCGCTTCTGGAAGCTAAGCTCCGGAAAAGCGAATACTATCCAATATCTTGCGTTGTCAGAACCTTCACTGATGAAAAGCACAAGCGCAGGACCCCAAACGGCGAAACTATCTTGATCCCAACCAAAGAGCTGAGAATGTTTTTTCTTCCGGCTCCAGGTCAGGTTATTAAGCTAACTCCGGAGGAGTGCTTTGCCTGCCACAACACAGGTGCCCAAACAGGAAAGCCACTCCCCATCGAGCAAGATGTCAAGTTCTTGTAGTGGCGGCAGTGAGAGTTAGGAAACCCCGTTGGGGCTAGTCCTACAGAACTAGGGCGCCATTTGACCTCAATCAAGAGCTTGGCTCCAAGCGCAACAGGGATCCGTTGGGGGCGTCAGTCAACAAGTAGAGCAAGCCATCCGGCCCCTGACGCACATCCCGGATACGGCCGACAGCTCCCTCTAGGAGACGCTCCTCAGCCACCACCCGATTCCCTTCCAAAACCAGCCGTGCCAAATGCTGGCCAGCCAGTGCTCCCACAAAGAGGTTGCCCCGCCATTCGGGAAAGACGTCTCCCGTGTAAAAGGTCATGCCAGAGGGAGCAATGGAGGGGGTCCAGTGAAGCAGCGGCGAAGCCAATCCAGGAGCTGCTGCTAGTCCCTTGCCAACTGGTTCGCCGCTGTACTCGCGGCCATGGGTGATTAAAGGCCAGCCGTAGTTCACGCCGGGAGCGAGGATGTTGATCTCATCTCCCCCTTTGGGCCCATGTTCGTGTATCCAAATAGCCCCTGTTTCCGGGTGGCGGGCCATTCCCTGAATGTTGCGGTGGCCATAGGTGAAAATTGCTGGCAGAGCCCCTGCTTGCCCAACAAAGGGGTTGTCTTTCGGGATCCCGCCCGTGTCGGTAAGGCGCAACACCTTGCCTGCTGCATCCCCCAGATCCTGAGCCCGATTCCGTTCTCCGCGATCCCCAGTACTGATGTAGAGAAACCCTTCTTCGTCAAAGACCAAGCGGGAGCCGAAGTGCTGCTGGGCAGGCGTCTTGCGCTCCATGTCAAAAATCACTTCCAGGTCCTGGAGTCCCTTTTTCCCTAGGCGGGCCCGCGCCACTCGTGTCCCCCCTCCACCCGGCCCGGGAGCCGCGTAGGACAAGTAGATCCAGCCGTTCTCCGCGTAGTTGGGGTGCAAAGCGATATCCAGCAGTCCCCCTTGGCCGCGGGCAAACACCTCCGGCACCCCGGCTATGGGCTGGGGATCCAACCCTCGGTCGGTAACCCGCCGCAGGCGGCCCGGACGTTCGGTAACCAAAATGGTTTCATCTGGCAGAAAAGCCATCCCCCACGGATGCTCCAGGCCGGTTGCCAAGGTTACCACCCGAAAGCGTTGCTTCGTTTTGGCTCTAGGCAGCGCTTGAGCGTGATCCCCCCGTTGCAGAGACATGACCGTTTTGGGGCTGACCGGATAGGCCCCTACGGCAACAGGGGCGGACAGCCCTCCCAAAAGCAGCAGTGAGGAGAGAAGCTTTATCACCGAGATCCTCATAGCGATTGCCGCCTCGTTTTCGCAATAGAGCTAAGGGCAGGCGTTGTTCTCTCGCGGCTTTAGGTTAGCCTTGAGGGCGGCAATCTGTCCCTAAACCATTAGACCTGTGGATCCCTCTCGAGACTCCCCAAAGCTCCTCCGAAGAGTGCATAACCTCTACGGTCTCCTGAGGGCCCACGCCTCCCGCAAGGGTCTACAACAGCTCGACTCCGACCAGTGCCCCTTTGTCCTTACTCGCTCCGGCTTTGGCAGGATCCGGCGCTGGGCGGCCGTCTGGACGGGCGATAACCAGGCTGGATCCTTGAGCTCCTCGGCCCCAAACCCTCTCCTCTTGCTCGACAGCAACTAGGCACAGCAGATTCTGTTCTGTCCAGCCCAGTAAGGATCCCGCCCCTACTCAATTGCCCTCACCACTTCCAGCAGCTCGCGGTTGTCACGCTTGAAGATGGGCAGCCACTCCACATGCTGGTAGCGTAGGATCCCATGGCTGTCCACTACAAAATAGGCCCGCCGTATCCCCAGCAAGCTATCCACCCCGTACTGCTGGCTTACCCTCCTGTCCACGTCACTCAGCAGAGGGAACTCCAGCTTGAGCTGCTCGGCAAAGGCTTCGTGTCGAGAGATGGGGTCGCTGCTGATCCCCAAGATCTCACACCCTGCCGCCCGAAAAGCTCCCCAGTCCTCCCGAAAACAGCGCATCTCGCTCGTACACACCGGCGAAAAGTCTGCGGGGTAAAAAGCCAGCAGCACCTTGCTCTTGCCCCGATAGGCCCCCAGCGAAATCTGGGCCCCCTTGGGAACCCCTTTCCCAACCGCAGGCAGGCTAAAGTCGGGAGCTGGCATCCCAATCTCAATCCCCATTTGTCCGAATCCCCTCCGAACTCACTTTCTCAGTCTAGCGGTGGCCTGTTCCCAAAAGCCCCTTATGGGTCTTGACGATGTGGGTGAGTGTGGGATAGGGTAGTGAAGCGCTGACAAGGCCACCAGGCCCAGCGCCCCAGAACCTTGACAAGCGCATACCAGTCAA